>JAJFVB010000240.1 GCA_021372055.1 Desulfobacteraceae bacterium
GCTCACCACGTAGGCTTTCTCGCTCCCGGAGTAGAGCGTATTGTACGCGGACAGCAGGATGTTGTTGGCAAGGGTCGTGGCAATGCCGCTCGAACTGTCGAGGGTGACCTGGAACGTGCCGGTCAGCAGATTGTAGAGGGCTGAAGAAGACGTTTCCTGCGTCACCTCCCAGATGGCGAGTTGCACCGCAGCCTGGGCGATTGCCGTTGTAGCGCCCGCCACACCCGAATACCAGGCCGTCTGGCCAAGACCCGGGGCATACTGGCTCAGTATCCACGCGCCGACCTGGTAAATGGTGGACTGGCTTGACGCGGCTTCAAGCGTATAGTTGCCGTAGGTTCCGGGAACGGTGATCGTCTTGGAAAAATCGACACAGTACGCCGCGGCATCGATTGCGACCGAATTCACCCCGACCTGGAATTCGCCGGCCGACCCGTTGTAGCCGGTCACACCGATTCCCGAAAGACCTGGGTAACTCTCGACATGGATCGTACTTGCCCGGCAAGCCCCCGTGAAGACTCCCACGCACAATATGGCGGCAAGCGCCACGAGCATAGCAAATTTCATCTTGCGCATCGAATTCCTCCCCCTTTGATATGACAAAAATGGTTTTCCAGAAGCAGTTCCTGCCTGTGTATGTGGTTCTGGCTTATTCCCGGATGGAAGGTTTGTGGAGGGGTAAAGAAGGGGTGAGAATTGGTACTGCCGCCCTACCCAACCAGGTTATTAATCCAGAAGAAACAAGGCAGTAATGGAATCTGCGCAAGCGATCCGCACAGGGGGTATTTTGGGAGGGATAAATAGGGGATACAACATACCAATATACGGATATATAGCTCGTGACCTGGCTATCTTGCATGAAAATCGCGCTTCATAATTCAGCATATATGGCCTTCAAATTGCGCAGCATTTCTCTTGCGCGCGATGCCGATATTCCCGCGCAGGTTTTTCACGCGGGCCGCGCATTGTGATCCTCCCTGTGCCACCGTCCATTTCCGCACGATTTAACCCTTCAGTAACTCGGACCTTTTTCCGATTCTGAATCTGTGGTTCGTTTCCCTGACACGGCTGCTGAGTACCGAGCGGCCATTTGGATATCGTCAGGAGATGCCGGGTGGAGGAGATCTTCTTCAAGGGCTTTTGAAGGCAGCGCGAAGCGGCCGACTCCTTTCCGGTAATTTTACAGCCCGGCAAACACCGCTCATGCTCTTTAGATAGAGGTACCTGGTTTCATGATTTCCGCCGGGAGAAAAGATGGGTAGGTTTTCCAGGGAAACACGCCGACTTTTCAGGCTTGCCATGGCCTTGCCGGGTCGTGGTGAAATCCGGATCGCAATCCCCTCAAGGGCCGCGAGAATACCGGATGCATGCCGGAACCGCCGTCATGCGCCGCCTTCTTATTTTTCCAGCCTGCGCGGGCGATCCTCCGCGGGAGTCATATCTTCTCTCTCACCGCATTCCGGGGCCGCTCCCGATGTGTTCCCGCAATCCCGCTTGCTCTTGCCGAACTCCCGGCACGCCTGCTTCGCATCTTCGGCAGGAGACGAATCCCTATTCACCCGATTTGAGCCCGCTCGGGCAGCTCGCCAAAAATCCCGGATTTCCCGGACTCCAGGATACGGAGCGAGACCGTCCCGGGATCGGGGAGCTTGAATATGGGCTCCGTTCTGATCGTCGATGACGAGCAAAGCCTTCGATTCACGCTCGAGGCTTTTATCCGGTCCGAGGGCCATTCCGCTTTTCTGGCGGACGATATGGCGTCCGCAATCGCCCTTGTGCGGGAATCCCCGATCGATATCGTTGTGGCGGATATTGTTCTGAGCGGGTCTTCGGGGCTCGATCTGCTGAAGACGATCAGGCAGATCGCACCCGATACCCGGGTTATCATGATGACGGGGGAACCCACGCTTGACACCGCAGCCGAAGCCCTTCGGCTCGGGGCTTTCGACTATCTCCAGAAGCCGGTCTTGAAGACCCAGTTCCTGAGTGCGATTCGAAACGCTTTCAACGCGCGTCGAATAGCGGAAGAGGAAAACCTGGAGTACACGATCCGGCTCGAAAAACTGGTGGGCGAGCGCACGCGGGCGTTGGCCCGGAGCGAAGCGACCCTCCGCCGCCGGGCGCGGGAACTCGCCGTGCTCCACAACCTGTCCCGGGAGGTCGGTGCGAGCATCACCGTCAATGCAACCATCGAAGCCGGTCTGAACAAGATTGCCCTTGCGACGGGATCCGACCTCGTCGTTCTTTTCCTTCGCCATGAAGACCACCTCATCCAGCGCGGGTATTTTGCGGGATTGAGGGGAATCGAGTGGGACCATGCCTCCGGCGCACGGCTGGGAGAATGCCTTCGCGGAATTGCATTCAACGAAGACCGGCCCGTCTACTGCGAGGACATTCCAGCCGATTCCCGGTGCACGCTGAATGTGTGCAAGGATGCGGGTTTCGGCTCTCTTGCCGCCTTCCCTCTCCGAACCGGCAAGGAGGCCATGGGCATTCTCGGACTCCTTTCCATCGAGAAGCGCGACTTCAAGGCGGAAAGCGCCTTCCTGCTGGCGGTGGCAAGTGAAATGTCCATCGGCCTCAAGAAGAGCCTGCTCTATGAACAACTGCAGCATCGCGCCTCCGAACTGCAGGCCAGTCTGGAAAAGATACGCTCGGCGGAGGCCGATCGGCTTCAGCTGCAGACTCAGCTTCAGCAATCCCAGAAGATGGAGGCGATCGGGACTCTGGCGGGCGGAATCGCTCACGATTTCAACAATATTCTCGGTGCCGTCATAGGCTATGCCGAACTTGCCCAGAATCATATCGAACGTCACTGCAAGGCATACGCTCACCTGAACGAGGTTATCAGCGCCGGAGTCAGGGCAAAGAACCTCATCCAGCAGATCCTGACCTTTAGCAGGGAAGCCAAGCACTCTCTGAGCCCCATTCGCCTCGAGCCGGTCGCAACCGAAGCGCTGAGGATGATTCGCGCATCCCTGCCCTCGACTATCGAGATCCGTCAGACCTTCAGCAGCCAACTGGCGGTCGTGGCGGATCCCACCAGGTTCCACCAGGTCCTCATGAACTTGTGCACCAACGCCGCTCACGCCATGCGGAAACGTGGCGGACTGCTCAAAGTGAGCATCTCCGATTTCTTCCTCAACCCGGAGTCGGCTTCAAACACCGCCGTTTCTCCGGGAACCTACGTCAAACTCACCGTCACGGACACGGGCCATGGGATGTCGCGACACACCATGGATCGGATCTTCGATCCGTTCTTCTCGACAAAACGAAAAGACGAAGGAACAGGCCTGGGGCTCTCGGTCGTCCATAGGATCATAAAGAACCTCAACGGTCATATCCTCGTGCGCAGCAAACCGGGGAAAGGCACTCTTTTCGAAGTGCTGCTTCCGGCGGTGGACGCGGAAGTGGAGACATACCCGGAACCGCAGCCGATCCCGACAGGCACCGAGCACATCCTTCTTGTGGACGATGAAAAACCGCTGGTCCAATCTCTCAAGCTGCAGCTTGAATCGCTGGGATACCGCGTTACGGCGATGACCTGCCCTCTCGAAGCCCTGGACGCATTTCGCGAGGCCCCCTCTCAATGCGACCTCGTTATCACCGACCTGACCATGCCGCAGTTGCCCGGCGACAGGTTGGCAAAGGCCCTGCTGGAGATTCGACCCGACCTGCCGATACTCTTGTGCACCGGTTTCAGCACCTCCATGGACAGCAAGTCCCTTGCTGCGGCGGGTTTTCGCGCACTGCTCTATAAACCGGTCCTCAAACGGCAACTGGCCGTGGCGATCCGCCAGGCTCTGGGTGAAAGACAACCCGCATGCCTCGAGGACCTTTTCGAAAACGCCGCCACCCTCACCGCGCGTCATCGAAGCTGAACCCGCAGCCATACTGCGTTCCCGCCCTAATGCCCATCATGTTTTTCATCCCTTTTCTTTTTGAAGCCGGCGGACAAAAAAGCACACGCCTTTGAAAGGAAGAGTATATAATTTGCTGCCTCATGCGAAGTTTTTTGAACTTTTTCAACTCTGCACCTCAAACGCCAGGAGTCATATAGGATGAAGATCGGTTGTCCCAGGGAGATCAAGAGCCAGGAGTTCCGTGTGGGACTTATTCCCGCAACGGTCAAGACATACGTCGACTGCGGCCACCAGGTTTATCTGGAAAAAGATGCCGGAATGGGGTCGGGAATTCCCGACGGTCAATACGCCGCCGCGGGAGCCACGATTTGCGCAACGGCCCGCGAAGTCTGGCAGGAATCGGAGATGATCGTAAAGGTGAAGGAACCTCTTGCGGCCGAATATGAATTCATGCGGCCGGGACAACTCGTCTACACGTACTTTCACTTTGCAGCTGACGAAAAGCTGACGAAGGCATGCCTCGAAAAGAAGATAATCGCGCTTGCTTACGAGACCGTGCAGAAGGCCGACGGTTCCCTTCCCCTGCTCAAGCCGATGAGCGAAGTCGCAGGCAGGATGGCCCCTCTCATGGGTTCGTTTTACATCGGCAAAATGCACGGCGGGCGGGGTCTTCTCGCGACCGGAGTGCCGGGGGTGACCCCGGCGAGCGTGCTGGTGATCGGCGGCGGCACGGTGGGGAGCAACGCCGCCAAAGTTGCGGCGGGACTCGGAGCAAAAGTAACGCTGCTCGACATCAACCTCGATGCGCTCGAATCCCTGGGCAACATCATGCCGCCCAACGTTTCTCCCATTTACTCCGATCCCTACACGCTCGATCGGGCGCTGAGGGAGGCGGACATCGTGATCGGGGCGGTGCTCATACCGGGCGCGAAGGCGCCTAAGATCATCAAGCGCGAGCACCTCAAGATCATGAAGCCGGGGTCCGTTTTCGTCGATGTTGCAATCGACCAGGGCGGTTGTTCCGAGACATCCCGACCCACGACGCACATCGATCCGATCTTTATCGTCGACGAGGTCGTGCACTACTGCGTCGCCAACATGCCGGGGGCCTACGCCCGGACCTCCACATTCGCGCTCTGCAACCGCACCGGCAAGTACGGGCTGAAACTTGCGAACGAAGGAGTCAAGAACGCGTGCCTGAAGGACCCGGCCCTTCTGAAGGGCCTGAACATGTACAAGGGATTGATCACCTTCAAGCCCGTGGCCGAAGCCTTCGGCATGGAAGCTCTCTACAAGTCCGCAGCCGATGCGCTTTCCGGATCGAACTAGGCTTTTTTCTCAACACTTTTTCATGATCGACCATCCCACGGGGAGAGACGATACGGGTTTTCCGGCCGTCCTCCCCGCGGGACCGGTACCCCGCATCCAAGCCATGAGATATTTCCCGTGAAAGCCAAGCCGAGGCTCCTCCATGTCTGGACCGATCCCATCGACGCGGAACGACTCGTCCGGAAACTCGCGGAAACCTCCTTTGACTTCGAGGCCAAGCTGGTGAAGACACTGCCCGAGTTTGTGTCGTCTTTGGCAAGGGAAGCATTCGATATCATCATAGCGGATTCGAGGTCCGAATCCGCCGCGCCCGGCACGGAAGATCTTACCCTGGAGCAGATTGCCGCGGAACTCGCGCCCGGGACTCCTTTCGTGCTGCTCTGCGGGGATCGGGACGCAGATGGCGCCGGGCGCCGCTCCGGGTCTTTCCGCGTGCCGCGGCGGGAACTCGTCAGGCTGAAAGAACTGATTCCCGGGCTGCTCCGGAAGGGAGAGAGACCGTCCGCCGACTGATCTTTTTTCAGCCGAAGGTTTTTCCTTTTTTTCCACGGAGACTTTTCCCGATCAACTCCGAGCCGGTCTTTTTTGCTTTGTAATGCGGCGACTCTGGTTTACTCTGTCGACGTAAGCGGGTGAATGGACTGCCAAACTCTTTCTGCCGAGAGATGGAAATGTTCCTGCCGGAGCGCACCGACATCGTTGAGAGCATACTGGACAATTGCCTTCAGGTCTGGTCCGTCACCCCGTCGTTTGCGCCCCTTGCCGAAGTGATCCAACGCGACTCTCAGGCCATCAGGGCGCAGATCCAATCCAGCCAGGCAACTCCCCGCGCGTCCTCCAACCCGGACCGGATTCGCGCTCTTATCGTCCAGTACGCGGTCGAGCATGCCGCGCTGCCCATCGGCTGGCGGCATTTCAACCTTTTCCGTGAAGCGGAAACCGTGCAGGTGATCCTTGAGGATACGTTCGGCGTCCGTCCGGGCATGGAAGAGGATGAGATTCTTATACCGCACCAGGACAGCGCTCTTTTAATTATAGTAAAATGCCTTTTCGCAAAGCATCGCAAGTCCGACGACGGTAGCGGGATCAACGCATTCCTGCAGATCTTGTGCAACGCTTCCGATGCGGATCGTCCGGCTCAGGACAGGACCATGCGCATCAAGACGATGATCTGGTTCGTCTATCTCGTGATCGAGATCGTCACCGTCGAGCGCCATGTCTGCCTGCGCGGACTTGAGTATCTCAGGATCAAGTTCCGTCGCTTGCTGGACTGTGTCGTCGAGGGAACCATAATTGACGAGGGGTCCAGGAAACCGGGCTTCGAGAACGGCATGTGGGAGGAATCCCTCTTCGGCTGGCTTCAGGGGGAAGACCGAAAGCGGTTCGTCCTGAAGCTCAGGCGCCAGTTCAACCTGGAGAACAACCCCGAACATGCCAATCGCTGCCTGCTCGCCGAGCACCGGCGGTGCGTGTTCGAACAGGTCCTGGAAAAGTTCTGCTAGACCAGATTGGGAAAAGGGCGTGAACTCTGACGAGATTTTCGACATATTGCCGCTGAAGGTGCTTCGGGGGTTTAAGACCCGCATGCTGCTGGGAACCGTGCCGGCCGATACCGTTGCGGAAGTTCTCGAGCCTTTCCTGTCGCGTTTCTTCGATCTCATGCTCGGGCTTCCGCCCGGCCTTCAGACCGATATGGAAAACATTCTGAGGATTTACCCCGACGTCGCCGAACGGTTCGGCCTTCGCATGAAGCCGCCCATGGAGACGGTCCTCACGGAACTGCGACTCCATTTTACCGAACGCGGCGATCTCGAGGAAGAATACGCCCCGGACATGGCCGCCGAGGACCAGGCCCCCTTTTGGGGCTCGACTTCACGCCTTTGGGAAGCTCAGGGGTTTTTCAGGACGGACAGGGACAACCCGGTCTATCTTGAACTCTCCTACAGGCAAGCAGACGCGGCGGTGCGTTTCGCGCATATTTCGACAATACCCGGGATAGAAATCGTTATCTGCGGCGCACCGGTGCTCAGCCTGGGCCGCGATGTTCCGAAAGGCGAAGTCCCGGTAGGCGTCATCTCTTCACTACTCGCAAATCTCCCCTCTCATCCTCTGATCCGAATTATCGAAAAGTCCGGAAACTCTCCGCGCATGCGAATCGTCCGTCCCGAATCTCCGACCGGGATGTGAGGCCGGGGACTGCCGGCGCCATCGCACAGCCATCATTCGAAAAAGGCAAACGAACCATCACGGCGTCATTGACCTTTCGCCTCCCGGACTGTTACGTAGTACGAAAACTCCTCAACCCCACGCCACACTGGAGGACCCATGCGAAAAGGTTTTTCCGTCTTGATGACAGCCTGCGCCCTTCTGGCACCCCTTGCGATCGGTTGGGCCGCAAGCGACGGCGCGATGAAGCTTCGCGCCGAAAACGGGCTGACAGAGTTCAAGGTCCCGGCAACTCTTCTGTCCGGCAACTTCGTTGCTGACGAAATCGATCCGCGGTTTGTTTTCGGCAAGGTGGACGATTTCGTCAAATCCCGGTCATGCGCCACGACGTGGCTCATCGACGAAAACGAGAAAAGACGCGTTGAAGCACAGTCCAACCAGACGGAGCCGCTTGAATACACGCTCTACCTGGAGGAGGACTGCCCGGACAAGGTTGCCTACTATATTTTCGTCGACCGTTCCCAAGCCAGGTCCGCGCAGTGGATGGAATGGCGCAAGCAGTTTCATAAAAGCAAGGCCGAGCCTCAGTACGCCGCTGTCGACGCAGCGCTTGCAGAGGCGGGGCAGAAGGGTTTTCAGGTCGACGCGGAGCTTCGTTTTGTCGAAATCGGGGGCAATCTGATTCTGAAGAAGACGGAAGAGTTCGTGACCGACGATCTCAAGCTACGCCCGATATACGATCTTAAGGCGGGCAAGGCCGCGCAACAGTAACGGGGCCGAACCCGTTCATCACCGGCGGGCAGGACCGATGTGCCGATGATGTTTTTCGAATCGTTTCTCGCTTTTTGGAGGACGCAGTTATGGCAGGAAATGACAAACAGGATGGTTTGACAAGGCGCGGTTTCATGAAGGCCCTGGGAATCGCCGGGATCGCGTCAACGGGACTGAACACGGGCAAGGCTCTGGCGCAGGAAGCCGCCGGCAAGGCCCCTTCCCTTCCGAAGCGAAAGCTCGGGAAGACCGGCGTCGAGGTCTCGATCCTCTCGCTGGGCGGCATGTTCGATACGCTGAACAATCAACTCCTCCTGCGGCAGGCGCACAACTGGGGAGTGACTTACTGGGACACGGCCGAAGGGTATGGAAACGGGATGAGCGAGGATGGATTCGGCCGCTATTTCACGCGCAATCCCGCCGCCCGCAAGGATATATTCCTGGTCACCAAGTTCCGGCAGGGCACCGCCGAAGCGATGACGGAAAACCTCGATAAAGCGCTCAAGCGCCTTTGCACCGAATACGTCGATCTTTTCTTCATTCACGGGATCAAGGACTTCTCCGAAATTGCCGAACCCAAGCCCCTCAAGCAATGGGTCGCGGCCATGAAAAAAGCCGGCAAGATGAAGTTCTTCGGATTCAGCACGCACGCGAACATGGAGGACTGCCTCCTCGCGGCGGCCAAGACGGACTGGATCGACGCCGTCATGTTCACCTACAATTTCAGGCTCATGCATACGGACAAGATGAAACAGGCGCTCGATGCCTGCACCGGAGCCGGAATCGGCCTTGTGGCAATGAAGACCCAGGGCGGCGGCCCGGTCAAGACCGACAGCGAAGCCGAGCTGCAGATGGCGGGCAGGTTCCTCGAAAAGGGATTTACCGACAAACAGGCCAAGATCAAGGCGGTGCTCGAAAACCCGAACATCGCAAGCGTCTGTTCCCAAATGCCCAACCTGACGATCCTCTCGGCCAACGTTGCGGCTGCCCGCGACCTGACAAAGCTCGGCGGGAGCGATTTCGAACTGCTCCACCGGTTCGCCTCCGAAACGCGTGAGGGCTACTGCGCCGGGTGCGGCCGGATCTGCGGCGACGCCGTCGCGGGCGACGTTCCCGTGAGCGACGTCATGCGCTGTCTCATGTACTACAGGGAATACGGGGATCGCGAGCTGGCGCGCGAGGTTTACGCGGGGTTGCCCCGAGAGGCGAGGCAAAAGTTGACGGAGATCGATTACACGAACGCCGAGAAGATCTGCCCGCAGGGACTCGCGATTGCAGCCCTCATGCGCGAGGCTTCCGAGCTTCTGGCCTGATTCCCGGATTATTCCGGGGCGCGGAGATGACGACCCGACGCCAAACGGTGCTGCGGAGTTGGTTGGCGCCCCGCAGCCCGCAGCCGGGGAACTCATCCGGCGCTCCTCTCCCCGGCGGAAGGTCTATTTGCCCTCGTCGTCCGGCTTTTGCCCGCTCGTCGGCCCGCTTTTCGACAATGCATCGGCTATCGGTTGAAGGTCAAGAAACCACTGCTGCACGGGGCGATCGTGTTCGAGATCCATTTGCTTGAACGCGTCGGCTATGGAGCAGGGGGAGATCGCGCCCGCCTGAATTCCGAACACGAGCACATCGTTGCTGTGGGTTTCGAGCGCCCTGATCAGCGCGTTTGCCGCGGCGGCCCCCATCCTGCAGGCCAGTATCCGGTCAAAAGCGCTCGGTATGCCGCCCCTCTGGACGTGTCCGAGCACGGCCGTCCGGACCTCGAACTCCTTATGGCTCTCCTCTTCGAGAAGATTGCGCAGGAAATCGGTCGTATAGTGAAACGAGGCATCCTCGTTGCGCATATAGATGACCATACGCTTTCCGCTCTCGAAACTCTCTTTGAGCTCGATGACATCCCTGTTCAATTCGGCCAGGCTTATGCCGGTCTCCGGCAGGTACGCCTTTTCGGCCCCTGTCGCCATTGCGCCCATGAGCGCCAGGAAACCGCATTCCTTGCCCATGACCTCGACGATGAACGCACGGCGCGTGGCGCCCGCGGTGTGGCGGATCTTGTCCACGGCGTCGACGATGTTGTTTAAGGCCGTGTCGGAACCGATGCAGAGTTCGCTTGAAGGAAGATTGTTGTCGATGGAAGCCGGAACGAGCATGATCGGGATGTTGAACTCGGGGAATTTCGAACGCATCGAAACGAATTGTTCGATCCTCTGGTAGGTTCCCCAGCCCCCGATCGCGATGGCCCCCTTTATGTTGAATTTTCGGATATTCTCGGCAATTTTGGCAAAATCGCCCTCGAGCAGATCGAAACGCGCGGTTCCGATGTCGGAACTCGGACGTCCCACCCAGTCGACGAGTTCATGCCAGTCAAGCTGGATGAAATCCCCGTGAATCAGGCCATAGAACTCGTCGCGGCAGCCCAGGGCCTCGACGCCTTCGTTCAGGATGTGCCGGGCGGCCACGCTTACCGCCGCGTTCATTCCGGGCGCGTCCGCTCCCCCGGTGAGTATGACCACTTTGCCGTCGTCGCGGGATTCATGGGCCGGGTGAAGGCGCGTCAGGGTCTTGACCAGGTTCAGCATATTCTGGAAGCCGTCGCCCCGCAACTGGATCGCCTTGGCAAAGTTCCCGCTCTCGATCTCCCTCTTGACGGTCCGCGTGTCCTCCACGACCGTCATGAGCGGTGTTGCCACAACCTTGTTCTTTTTCACTCCAACCATGTGCCGGTGAATCACATCGGGCTCGTCGAGGAGCAGATCCACCGCGGCCACTCCCAAACGGGTGGAAAGGATCCTGTCGAAAGCCGACGGGGCGCCGCCACGCTGGATATGCCCGAGCACGGTCAGCCGCACGTCGAGCCCGAGCCTCTCCTGGAGAATCTTCGTGATGTCTCTCGATTCTATCCGGAGACCGTCGGGATGCCTTGCGCCTTCGGCCACGACGACCATCTGATGGGTCATGCCGACTTTTCGCGCCTTCTCGATAGTGTCGACCATCTTCTGATGCCAGCGCAGCTCGAGTTCCTGCTCCGGGATGAGCGCCCAGGTGGCCCCACCCGCGAGAGTTCCGGCCAGGGCGAGGTATCCGCAGTTTCTGCCCATGGTTTCCACCACGAACGTGCGCTGGTGAGAGGCGGCGGTGGAGGTGAGATCGTCTATCGCATGCACGATGTGGTTCAGGGCGGTGTCCGCCCCGATGGACATATCCGTTCCGCTCAGGTCGTTATCGATGGAACCGGGCAGCCCCACCACCTGCAGAACCGGCTCACCGGTTGCGGCCTCCCTGAGGTCGGCCCGGGCCTCGAATACCTGCGCCGCCAGTTCGGGCCATTCGACCGAGAGTTGATGGGCTCCCATCAGGGAACCGTCCCCGCCTATTACGATGAGGGCGTCAATACCCAGCGCGAGTATGTTTTCGGCTGCCCGGCGGCGGCCCTCGATCGTCCTGAACTGCTCCGAACGGGCCGTGCCGAGGAAAGTCCCGCCACGCTGCAGAATGCCGCCCACATCGTTCCAGCCCAGCTTTTTGATGAGGCCCCCCCCCTGGACGAGTCCCTCATACCCGCTAAAGATCCCATACACCTCGATTTGATTGTCGAGAGCGCGGCGCACAACCGCTCGAATGGCCGCATTCATTCCCGGAGAATCCCCACCGCTGGTCATGACTCCTAGAGACTTGATCATACGAGACCTCTCTGCTGGTTTGGTCAACGAAACAGTACCTCGGAGCGAATATTCCCGGTATTCTAATACAATATTGTCGCCGAATGCACCGGGAAAAGTTTTCCCCGAGACCATCCGTTACAGTCCATGTGGGTCCACCCGGTTTTTTGCTTTGATTCATTGAGCCAATATCGGTAAGATTCCGTCGATTGAGGGAGCCGAAAAGCGGGAGAATTATCCCGGCAGACTTTTCATCAATGGGGCAATATATTCGTCTGAGCGTGCCCGCGGGATTCGGCGGTACGGGCCGGCATGAAAAAGGTTTACCGGTTTTTGCAGCCGGGGCCTTTTGCGCCAATGAAGGGGTTTTGCGCTCGGAGGATTCGGCCAGGAAACGCTAACATATTGTAGAGAAAGATATTTTCATGATTATTCCGGTGATTTTGTCCGGCGGCATTGGTTCCCGTTTGTGGCCTCTTTCCCGCGAGCACCTGCCAAAGCAGCTCATGCCCCTCATGGGGGGCACGTATTCCCTTTTTCAGGAAACGCTCATCCGGCTGTCGGCTATTGCGCAAGTATTGCCTCCCATCATCGTATGCAACGAGAGCCATCGTTTCATGGCCGCGGCACAAATGCAGGACATCCAGCTTGCGCACACCGAGATCATCCTCGAACCGGTCGGGAGGAACACCTGCCCGGCCATAGCCGTGGCGGCGCTGGCAGCCTCGAAAGACGAGGCCGATCCGACCCTGCTGGTTGTGCCCGCAGACCATCTGATCCAGAATGGCGCTCTTTTCGCGTCCATCGTCTCAGCCGCCGAACCCCTGGCCGACTCCGGAAACATAATCACCTTCGGCATCGTTCCCGACCGCCCGGAGACCGGCTTCGGTTATATCCGCCGCAGCGGGGTCATCGACTCGAACGGCTTGCCGGACGGCGCATACCGCGTCAGTGAGTTTTGCGAAAAGCCCGAGCACGAAAGAGCCCTCGCCTATGTGGAATCGAAGGAGTACTTCTGGAACAGCGGTATGTTCATGTTCCGGGCGTCCGAATTCCTGAGGGAACTCAAGCAGTATTCTCCCGAAATCCTCAAGGCGTGCTCGGAGTCTTACAAGAAAGCCAGACGGGACCTGGATTTCACGCGACTCGATGAAAACACCTTTACCTCCAACCCGAGCATCTCGATCGATTACGCTCTCATGGAAAAAACGCCCAACGCGGTGGTGATCCCCATGGATGTGGGTTGGAGCGACGTCGGAAGCTGGCTCTCGCTCCACGAGGTCTGCCGGAAGGACAACGATCACAACGTGCTCACCGGGGACATCGTGACGGAGGATGTCCAGAACTGCTACATCCGTTCCGAAAACAGACTTGTCGCCGCCCTGGGCATCAAGGATCAGATCATCATCGAGACCAAGGACGCCATCCTCGTATCGTCCCTGGACCGTTCCCAGGATGTGAAGACCATCGTCAACAAGCTGAAGAAAAATCAGCGCGAGGAGGCTCTGTTCCACGCCCAGACCTATCGCCCCTGGGGATCCTATGAAAACATCGACTTCGGCGACCGGTTCAAGGTAAAGCGCATCACCGTCAACCCGGGCGCATGCCTTTCGCTCCAGATGCACTATCACAGGGCGGAACACTGGGTCGTGGTCAGGGGAACCGCCAAGATCACCAAGGGTGACGAAGTGTTCCTCCTGAACGAGGACCAGAGTACCTATATCCCGTACGGCACGAATCACAGGCTCGAAAATCCGGGAAAAATTCCCCTGGAACTCATTGAGGTTCAGTCGGGAAGCTACCTCGGCGAAGACGATATTTTCCGTTTCGAGGACAATTACGGCCGCTGCTAGAACGCGTCCGGCGGCAGTCCGAGCGCTACTTGAGCCTGACGACCGGATTGTGCTGCTTCTGATGGATCATCAGGCTGTTGCGGTCAAGCAACCCCAGTATCCTGCCCCTATCGAGCCTGTAGGTCTCTTCCTGGACGGTCCGCTCGTAGAGATTCCGGACATAGGCGAGGTTTGCATTGAGCGTGGAAGCCTCGCCTGCCGTCAGATCCCCCCGCGCCAGGCGGAACCTGATCGCGTTCTGCTGCTCGGCAAGCTTTTCCGAAATCCCATCCTGGGAAAAAGCCGTTCCGAAAAACGCTAGAGATAGGACAAGAAAGAGTATCGCGCTTCGAATCTGCATCCTGCACCCCTGCTGTCCCGTATGGAATGCGAGTGAACTCCGGGCAGGCTCGACGGGAGCCCGTCCGGATTCCACAGTGCGCTTGAAGATACTACCAAACTGACGTTTTTGAAAGCGGGAGCGCTTTGTTCGACAAGCGTTTCCCGAATCCCCGCATCAGCTGCCCGAAGCCTCCCCGCCCGGGAACAACAGGATCGTGCCTCCAATTTCAGGACCGTGAGCGAATTAGCCTTTCACAGCATCTGCTGTTGTGGGATAATGGGCTCCAATCACCCCACCCATTCCATGAAACATGGCCCATCCTCAGGGCTTCACGGCGAAATCACGCCAAACGCCGTGGTGTGAAGACGGATTGTGTTAAGAAAAACCTCTGAACGGCCGATAGACTTGTCAGCCAAAGCTTTCGGGTTGATGTAATCGGGTTTGCGGAGCTTTGAGAATCCAAAGATTACAAAAATTCGCCACATGCGATCAGTTTAAGAGATGATCCGGTATACTATTCAACATCTCATCATAATCAGGGTGCAGCATGGTAAACACAATCTGTAAATGGCTCGAAAACGCTGTCTGCCGGATCTGCGGCCTCGGCGACAGCATTCTGGATAGGATTTTCAAAAGGTCCCCCACCACCAGGGATGCTTTTCTCGACGGGACGGGAAAGAAGGAACCCTCCAAGGAAGGGACTCTGCGCAACTCAAGAAGCGAATCCGTCCTGTTCCAGGGTTGAGTGGCGCTGGAGGACGGATGCATGATCATCCCGGTTCCGTTTATTCCCGGTGCGGTGCGCGCCGCCGCCTGCGGAAAGAAGGGATGACGGTCCTTCGCCCTTTTGTCTGATGTGCCTTTCCGAACCCGGCACACTTTCGTATGATAAGGCCCTTGCCACTCCTCCGAATTGTTTGCACCATTCTTGTGTTTGTCCTCTCCTGCGGGGAGTGTTCCGCTTCCACCGCTGGCCCGGCCCCGTCCGCTCCCGGTCGTGAGTTCCTGCAATGGCAGGCGGAGCCGGGCGTGACCATCGAGGTCGAAAACCCGGTCGACCCGAACAAGGGCGCAAAGGCCATCCGGATATCCGGGACTCAGGAAGACCGCTGGAGCTATGCCGTTACAACGGACACTCTGAGCCTCGAACCCGGCGCGAAATACCACCTTGAAGGCTGGCTGAGGCTTGATTTCCTCTCCGATCCCAGGCAACCGCCCTTCCTCAAGGCAGGCGTCCTTGACCAAGCAGGGCAAGGGGTTGCGGGTTTTAACACCGGCAAATCCGATATTCTTCTGATGCATGAATGGCAGAGACTCTCCTGTGAATTTCAGGCAACAGGCAGGATGAATCGATGCTATCTGGCCGTCGAGAAAGGCACCAGGAACCGGATCGGCGTGAAACTGGCGATCCGGGACGTCAGGCTTTCGAAAATTGACCGGGCAACGCCTCCCGAGAGGCCTGCATTCGGATCCGCGCCGCCCGGCCTCAAGGAACTGGCTGCGCAGCGCCCGCGCCTCTTCATGCGCGGAACGGACACAAGCAGGCTGCGCTCCAAGCTTTCCCGGTATCCCTATTCGAAGTTCTGGACCGCCGTCAAAACGAAGGCCGACGGCTTCGTGAGCGAAGTTCCTCCCCTGCAGTTGACCGGCGATATCCGTTCCCTTGGCAATAAATTGCCGCCTGCCGCCATGGCCTTTCTCCTGACGGGAAAGGCCGAGTACCTGAGGGGAGTCAGGAAGTGGATGGATGCGTTCGTTTCCTACCCGAATTGGCCGGACAACAGGGATCTGGGGGCCGCTCACGTTCTATTCGGCATGTCCGTTGCCTACGACTGGCTGCATGACAGGTTCACTCCCGAGGAACGGTCCAGGTATCGGAAGAAAATACTTCATCACGCCGAAATTCTTTACGCCGCACTGCGCGGCCGGGAGATCTGGTGGGCAAACGAGCTTCTGCAAAATCATAATTATACCAATGTCATGGCGATTGCCGTGGCTGGGGTCGCGCTCTATGGAGAATGCCCCGAAGCCGAATCCTATCTCGCGGTCGCCGAATCGAATTTCCGGAAAGTCCTCGGCCTGCTTTCTCCCGATGGAGCGTCCCAGGAAGGAATCGGATATTGGGGTTACGCCACAGACTCGCTCCTGAAGTATTTCAGGGCCGTTGAACCCGTCTACGGCATGAACGCGGTTCTGGCGAACCCCTATTTTGCGAATTGCGCCGGGTTCAGGTTGCATGCATCCCTGCCCGGCTATCGCGAAAACGTGGATTTCGGGGATTCGCCGCGTTTCGACTGGAACGGACCGGGCCGGATCCTGCGCTGCCTGGCTTCGCTTTTCCGGGATGGAACGGCACAGTGGCTTGCCGAAAGAATCGAGACAGCGCGGGGAACACATGCCGATCTTTCCTGGGAAGATCTCCTCTGGCACGATGAAACGGTGAAACCCGTCCCGCCCGACAGATTCCCGACGAGCGCCTATTTCGAAAATATGGGCATTATCATCAGCAGGAGCGGCTGGACCGATGATGCGTGCTGGACTTTCTTCAAGGCCGGCGCCCCCCAGGGACGCAACTCGCGGGACAAGGTCCCGGCGAGCACGCACTCCCATCCCGACCAAGGCGGCTTCCTCCTGTGGGCCTTCGGGAAATGGCTCGTGATCGACGACGGCTACGTCTACCTCAAGCGAACATACAACCATAACCTTTCCATCTTCAACGGCAGAGGCCAACTGGGCGAAGGCAAGAAATGGTTCGACTTTCCGCCGCTTGCGGAGGGCGTTGAAACGGCTGCCGTCGTGCACCACGCCAAACAGCCTTCGTTCGAATACATTGTCGCCGATTTGACGAAAATCTATCCGCCGGAAGCCAATATCAAGAAGTACGAGAGAACGTTCGTTATCCTGCCCAAGGGCTATCTGGTCGTAAAAGACGACGCAGTGTTCGACTCACCGGGCAGCGCAACGAGCCTCCTGCACTTCGGATCGGGGGCGCTGGAGCGCACCGGGACCGGATTTGCATTCGTTGCGGACGGCAAATCGGCGTCTCTGGGGATCGAAATCTTTCCGGAAGGCGACTCCGTGATCTCGGCCTTGGACTTCACCATCCCCCGGAACGAACAGAACCGCGACACGTACGGAAACTACTCCGGCAGACTGCTTAAGCTGAACCGGGAAAACGCCGACCGAAATTCCACGGTTTACCTGCTGCGGCCATCGAAATCCGTTTCGACGCAGCCCCGTATCGCAAGCTTCGAGGGCGACCGGCTTCAATTCGACGATGCGCACGTTTCCTTTTCCGTCGATTTTGCCGCTCGAAGCGTCCGGGTTCCCTTGAGAGCCCGGTCGGAAACACCTTGAGACTGCAGGAAAAAGGCATTCACGAGTTGCGCAGCGCCAAGGACGGAATCCGGGTGCTCACCACGATATTCGACTTCTGGCCCCGCATGGGGGGCGCGGAGAACGTCGCCTACCATCTGGTGAGCAACACCAACGATCGGGGGACAACAAACGGCGTCCTCACCGTCTCCACCGAGGAAGTCGAAGGACTGTGCGGCGGCAGGTTTATCAGGTCCGAACGGCCGGGCAACCGGTTTCAAATCGAGAGGTTTCGCCTGCTGCACATCCAAGGCAGGGAGAAGAACGGGCGCTATGCGAAATACCCGAATCTCGGCATCTACGTGGCCAACCTGATCAGGCTCCGAAACGGCTATGACCTCATACACGCGCACACGTATTACTGGCCGGCTGTCGCCTGCATTATCGCAGGCAGGATCTGCGGGAAGAAAGTGGTCGTCACGGGCCACAACACCCTGAAGCGCTACACGGCCCAAATCGAAAGAGGCGAGTTTCCCCGCTGGGCAATTTCCATTCTCAGGCATTGCGACGCCTATGTCGCCATAAGCAGGGGAATCGAAACCGAATGCCGGAAAATACTGAAACTGGACGGGAGCAAAGTTCGCTACATTCCCAACGGAATAGACGACGCCGTGTACCATCCTCCATCCGGTCCGGAAGAACGGCGCAAGCTCAGAGGCGAACTCGGATTACCCGCCGATATTCCTCTGATCGTCTACCACGGACGGCTTGAACCCCATAAAAACGTTGAAGCTTTGATCAGATCCGTCGCGGTTCTGCGCGCCGGATCGGTCGCCGTAAGAGCTCTGGTAATGGGCAGGGGCTCGCACACGGCCGCCCTGAAGGATCTCGCCGGAAAGCTCGGCATTGCCGAAAGCGTGATCTTTCTCCCGTTCAAGCAGAACGCCGATGAATACCTGAGGTGTTCCGACATCTACTGCCTTCCCTCTTTCTATGAGGGGCACCCGCTCGCGCTGCTCGAAGCCATGTCCTCCGGGCTCGTTTGCCTTGCCTCGGATATCGACGGAAACAGGGACATCATAAGCAGCGGCCGGGACGGCATCCTGTTCGACCCTTCTGCGGCGGACGGTCTGCCCGATACGGTTTCCCGCGCGCTTGCGGGCGGAGAGGAGTTCGCCTCCATGCGGCGGGCGGCCCGTGAAAAGGTACGGGCAAAATTCTCGCTGACCGCGATGGTCAATGCCTACAGGGAACTCTATTCGGAAATGGCGCGACTCGATTGACGAAGCGCCGGGACGATTGCCCGGCAGGGGGAAGCGCGCGACCGTCCCACGTCGACATAAACCGCTTGAAACGATTTTGATTCAAAGCCATGGATCCCAAGCAACTTTTGGAACTTGTCCTGATCGTCCTGATGCTCATCGCGGGCGTTATCCTTCCGCGCGGGGTTCTGCCACGGCTTTGCGTGCTCATTGTTCCCTTTTCGCTCAGGACCGGTTTTGGCTATCTCAACGTCTACATCGTCCTGGCAGTGTCCATCCTCTATCTCGTCCGAAGCAAGCTCTCGGGCCGGAAGATCTCGGTTTCTTTCGGAACTGCGGCCATCCTCGCGGGCATTGTGCTCATGTATTGCCTGTCATACGTTTTCAATCCGGCATCGCCGCTGCGCCCGGGCGTAATCGTCCGGATATCCCCCGATCTGCAGGCAGTGATCACGATCCTCAGCAATGTGGCCCTCTTCGCGATGCTGGCAACGGAAATCAGGGAAAAATCCGACATCCTGAGCCTCCTGAGGCTGTTTATCGTCGCTTATGTGCTTTCCTCCATGTCGTCTATCCTGCAGCTGATAAACCCCAATCAGCTATGGATCTTCGAACACATATCCCACGTCGACCCGGAAGCTTTTCATGAGGACAGGCAGGGTTTGCGGATCTCGGGGACTTTGGGGGAATATGAACTCTACGCGGAATATTCCGCCATCGTTGCCGTCATGATTTTCTATCTGATCGTCAATCGCACCGGGTTCAAATCCACGGCCCTGATGGGTCTGGCCGGCTATGTGATTTTTCTCATGTTTTTCACCAAGACCCGCGGGGCTGTACTCTCGCTCTCCATTGCTTTCGCGTTCATCGTTGTGTCGACATACAAGTACAAGATAGACCGGTCAAGGATCTCGAAAATCCTTGCCGTCGGAGTGACTCTGGTCGTTTTGTTCGGGGTATACCGCTGCACCAACCCTGGATACAATGTGATAGACCATCTCCTGAAGACCGAATATGACGTAAAGTCAAAAGAATTCGACCGCTACGGGACTTGGGCCTACGGCTGGCAGGAGCTCCTGAAGGGAGACGCGCTGGCCTTCGGCAGGAGCCCGGGGCTGCAGTCGCAAACGAGGAAGCTCATAATCTATCCTCACAATCTCTACCTCTTTATCCCTCTTGCCATAGGCATTCCCGGACTGATCCTGTTCCTGCTCCTGTTTCTAAGGCTCATCGTTACCAGGGTCAGCTATGAGGACAGGGAACTGTCCAGCCTGATGCTTTTTCTCAAAGCCATCCTGCTGCTTTTCCTGGTCGACCAGTTGAAGATCGAGTTCCCCAGGAACCCGGTCTACGAACACATTGTGTGGTGCGTCTTCGCTTTCATCTACTCCGTAAACAGCAGAGGCCTGATAGCCGAAACAATGCCCGCGGCGCCTCAGCCGCGCACGGTCCGGCCCCTGCATGCCAATGCCTGATACGCATATGTACCAAGGAACGCTTTTGAAAAGCGTGGGGAGCGCGCCACACACCCCCACGCCGCTACGCGGCTCAGTATGAGACAAAATCGGATCTTCCTCATGCCTTCGCAAGCTAAGAGCATCTGCTTCGTCGTTCCAAGGATCAGTTGCTTCATGGACGCGAACCCGGCCGCCGGCTCCATCGGGGGAGCCGAAGTCCAGCAGTTTCATCTCGGGAACTATTTGAGCGGGCATGGCTGGCAGGTTTCGTTTACGGCGCAGGATGCGGGGCAGTTCGCGGGCGGAGTGGAAGTCCGCCAAAACCGCATCAGGCATATCAAATGCTTCGACGCGGTGAAGGGATCACGCGGGATTTCCGGAATGGTCGCGTGGCTCGCGGGCTTGTGGCGGGCGATGAGCGCGGCGGACGCAAGCATTTACTATCAGCGGTGCGCGGGCCTGATAACCGGAGTCGTAGCCGCCTTCTGCAAAACCCACGGCAGGAGATTCGTCTACGCCGGGGCAAACGACTGGAATTTCTTCCCGCCCCGGGATCTCCAACTCCAGGCCCTGCAGGAACGGACCGGATACAGGTATGCCTTGAAGCGGGCAGACCTCATCACGGTTCAAAGCCTGACTCAACTCCATCTTCTGAAGAAAAACTGGGGACTTGACGGCACCTTCATACCGAACTGCCTGCCCGAGGGTCCCGGAAACGAAACCGCTGGCAAACCCGGGAAGTATTTCCTCTGGGTCGGCGGCATGAGGAGGGCGAAAAGGCCGGACAGGCTCGCAGCACTCGCCCGCGCATGCCCCGATCTGCGTTTTGTCATGATAAGCGGCGGGGCGAAGGATTCGGACGACTATACGGAGAGGATGAATGAACAGATCCGATCCGTCCCGAACATCGACTGCAGGGGATTTGTTCCCTACCCCGAGACTCATGCCTACTTCGAATCGGCAATAGCCCTTGTGAACACATCGGACTACGAAGGCTTTTCAAATACGTTTCTTCAGGCGCTAAGAGCGGGCATTCCCATAGTCTCCTATCTCGACCCGGATGGTATTCTCGCGGAAAACTCCATAGGTTTTCCCGTCCGCTCCGACAAGGAACTGATCGAAACAATTAGAGAAATCAGCATGATGGATCTTTCGGAACAGTCTGCCGCCTGCCGTGATTTCTTCAAACGGACATACTCGCTCGATGCGGTCGGTGCGAGGTTCGACGGCCTTTTCTCGTCTCTTCTGCGCTGACCATACCAGACAAGCGCCAAAATGAGCGGCGTGGGGGTGTGGGGGGGGCAACTCTCCGCGCTTTTCAAAAGCGTTCTTTAGGTACATTCTTGAACTCAGCATGAGACAGCTCTAATGAAATTTCTCATACGTGATGACGACACGTGCGCTTTCACACGCGTTGAGGACTTGGAGAAATGCTACGCGTCCATTCGGCCGCACATCCCGGTGGGCCTTTCGGTGACCCCGTTTAGAATCCCCGGAAAGATCGGCAGCTTCTCCCGGCCGGGACAGCCGTCGGCGCCCACGCCTCTGGGCGATAACGGCGAACTGGTCTCCTTCCTCAAAGAAGGCATACGGGCGGGTCATTTCAGCATCGCACTGCACGGATATTCCCACGTGGTGACCAACCGCAATGGTATCGCCGGTTTCGAGCCCTGGAACAAATACCACGTCGGCCGCGAGTACTACTACGGGACCGATCTCGTCGAGAAAACCCGCTCCGGCAGGAAGTATCTCTCCGAGTTGTTGCAGTGCCGCATCGACACATTCGTCCCCCCGGGAAACGCGATATCGGAGGAAGGCATGTCAGCCCTGATCGATCAGAAGCTGAACCTCATCGGCTCAAAGGGACTGGGATTCCGCGCCCTTTTCAGAAAGAAGCCCTACCCTTCTTCCTATCCGTATGCGGATTTTTTCGGGAACATACGCCGCCACGGGTTGGCGGTCAGAAAAGAATACCCTTATGTGGCAGATTTCAAGTCCTACAAGGAAGTCGCTTATTATACCCTTGCTCCGCACTCCACCATCTCATCTCTCAAGGGCAGGATCGACTACGTGCACTCCGTGGATGGAGTGTTCATCCTGAGCACGCACTATCATGAGTTCGGCGAGAGGACGGCCTCGGGAGAGCTGATAGCGGACGGACTTCGAGAGCTTCTGGAATACGCGAACCGGAAGAGCAACGTTTCTTTCATCTCCTACGATACGCTGTGGGGAGGCAAATAGGCCGTGGCGGGCGGATCTCCCAAAATTGTGGTGGCGGCTTTCGGGCATCTCGAACCCGCGGGGGCCGGTGCGGGTCTTTTCGGATACCACCTATGCGCAAAACTGCATCGAGAATCCCTCCTGCATGATGCCTTCGCGTTCTCCCGGGAGCGACATCTCGCTCCGGAATGGCCCTGCAGGACGATTCCGAGGAACTTTCAGCGCGTGCTCTGGAGACTCTACGGGATGTCGGGGATGCCCGCGCACGTATTCCGCGGGATTCGGGAACGGATCTTCGATCTCTTCTGCATGGCCCGGCTTCGACGGGATGCCGACATTCTCGTCACCTTCCACCCCGTGATCCCGAGAACGCTCAAAAGAGCGAAGGAACTCGGCATCGCCACCGTACTGATTCCCCTGAATCCCTGCGATTTCGAGATAGCCGACCGCGTGCGCGCGGAACTTGCGAAGTGGAATGTCCGTAGCGATACGGACGCATACACGTCCGAATTCCGCCTGAGCACGATGCGAAGATCCTTTGCCTCGCTCGACTGCATGATTGCCACAACGTCCCTTATTCGTGAAACATTCGAGCGGAAGAGCGTATCGGATGCCCGCATAATGGACGCGGGCTTCCCCCTCTGCTACGACTTTACGCCTGCGGCCGTTCACGCCGGGAACCCGGACGGAGTGTTCCGGGTCGGCTACATCGGTCATACGGTCTGGCTCAAAGGACTCCAGTATCTTATGGATGCCTGGTCCGGACTCAATCTCCCCGGCTCCGAACTCGTTGTTGCCGGGAAAATCGCCGGCGGCGTTAGCGAATTCATTCGGGAGCGCCACCCGAATCTTCGAAATGTGAGATTCCTGGGAGACATTACCGCCGTGGCTGATTTCATGCGTTCCTGCTCGGTCCTCGTCTGTCCCAGCATTATAGACGGCGTCCCGCTGGTTGCGTTCGAAGCGATGCTGAGCCGAGTGCCCGTGGTGGTGACCGAAGGCTGCGGGGCAAAAGACCTGATCGGCGACGGGGTCGAGGGGTTTGTGATCCCGGTCGGGGATTCCGAAGCAATCGCGCGGAAAATCAGATGGTTCCACGAAAATCCGGAATCCCGCGCCGGAATGGGTGAGAATGCCTTTCTGAAAATGCGGCAATTCAGGATGGACGGACTTACCGACCGGCTCAAGACCGCACTCGAAGGCATATTCGCCAAGAAATGAAGCAAAATATCGTAACGAGCGCACTCTGCCTGCTGGCGAGCCAGTACGGGCTGACCCTCATCGGGTTCGTTTTTACCGCTTACCTGCTCCGCGAATTGTCGAAGCCGGATTTTGCGGCGATCGTCACGCTCGATATCCTCGCCGGTCTTTTCGTCTTCTCCGATCTGGGCCTGACCGGCGTTCTGGACCAGCAGGCCCCCTCGGGCTTTCGTGAAGACGGCGACAGGGCACGGTCCTTCGGCCTGATCAAGTGCATGATGTATACCCAGACCGTGATCGTCCTGATTGTAGGCGCGGTCGCAATTCTGTTTTCCTCCGATATTTCGCTGCTGTTTCTGAAAACCCGGGATTATTCCTGGGTGATAGAATGCTTCGTCCCGGCCGCAATCGGCTGCACATGGTTTTCCTTTCTTCGCCACGTCGCGCAGGTGAAGGGGAATTTCTTTCTGGTCGCCAGATGGAATTTCATCGCGGGAGTCGCCCGTCAGGCCCTCACAATCCCCGTCTACCTCCTGCTCGGCTTCCGGCCCTACGTGATCGCAATCGTGGCGGCGACCTTCGTGCCCGTGGCCGGGATGGCCTACCACCTGCGCGGGGACCTTTTCAACCGTTTTCACTGCGCCCCCATCCTGGCGACCATCAGGTACGGCTTGCCCCTCTACCTGCGAAGCTTCCTTCGCTACGGCTTCATGGAACTCGACCAGTTCGTCGTCGCCGTCGCGCTTTCTCCCGCGGCCCTTGCCTCCTACAGCGCCACGAGCCGCCTTGCAAGCCAGATTTACACGATCACGGAATCTTTCCAGGCCCCCATCGGCATCCGCATGTCCTCGCTTCGCTTCGCGCAGATCGAGGAAAAGCGCGCCTTTTTCTCCAGCGCAAGCCGGTACACCGTCGTCATAATCCTGCCGCTTGCCGCTGTCATGGCCGCCGCAAGCCCATGGCTGATGACCCTCTATGGAGGGGCGAAATATGCCGACAGCTGGCCCCTGCTTGTGATGCTGGTCATGGCGAATGCCGGCTATGCGCTCTACATGGTCTACTGCAGCGCCGTTTTTGCCTACCAGGCCCCGAAGGACACTCTTTTGCTCGACGGACTGGTGGGCACGGCCAACTACCTGAGCGCTCCGCTTCTGATCCTTGCGGCCGGCCAGTACGGCATCGCGTGGGGGCGGATGCTCGCATTCGGCGTGGGAATCCTTGCAGGCAAACACATCCTGAAAAAACTGCCGGGGATGAAATTCGACAAGAGCGCCCTGCGGCAAATTCTGTTCCCGCTGGCAGCGGGCCTCCTGCCGGTTGTCCTCGGGCAGGCGCTCTATCCCGTGGCGGCCGCCGTGCCGTTCTACCTTGCCGCGGGAGCTTCCCTGTTCCTCCTTCTGGCGATGCAAAAGGTCGGCCCGGACGAATGGCGGCAGGCAAGAGAGGTCCTGCCGACCCGAATGGCGCCGCTGCTCGACCGCGCCGAGAGACTGTTCAGGGATACGATTCCGCGCATCCGCGGATCCTTTACCGGGTCAGGGACCTGATGCGGCGCAAGGGCGTGCCATGAAACCGTTCCGCTTTATCGATTCCAACCGGTCCAACCGGCTTTTTGAACTTCTGTCCACCCCGGGACTGTTTTCCACGGCGGCAAAGGCCCTGTTGCGCCGCCTCGGAAAAGGCTTTGTCCTGTTCGGCCACGGTGTGGATTCGCCCATTGACGGCCTCCAAGCGGTAAATGTGCATGCGCAACTGCCCCTGGAGGAGTTTCTCAGGGTGATTTCACTGCTCAAGGCCCTTGAGTACCGGTTCGCGAGCCTGCAGGAAGTCGAGCGCTACGCTCAAGACATCTCCAAGGCTCCAAGGCACTGGGTGCACCTGAGCTTTGACGACGGGTACAGGAACAATCTCATCGTCGCGCGCTACCTCGAAGAGAGCGGGATACCCTGGTCCCTTTTCATCACCACGGACCTGGTGGAACAAAAACGCCGGTTCGGCGTCTACAAAGTTCGATGCGCGGTTCTGCACACAACCAAAGACATCGAATATCCGGCTTTCGGACAAGCGATCAACGCCGATGCTCCTCCGAACGAAAGGCTGGCTTTCGCTGAACGCGCCGTAAAGCTTTTGAAATCATCGGACGCGGCGGCGGCCGAGGGGATCGAAGCCTTCTGCGAGTCGCTGCTTGGCGCGGAGGAATGGACTGCCTGCGATGCAATGTATTCGGCTCACGAGGTGCTTGGCCTCGACGAACTGCGGACTCTGGCCGCGGGAGGCAACGTTGCGGTCGGAGCGCACGGCCTGACGCATTCCTGTTTGAATGAGGCGGCAACCCCCGAGCGTATCCGGCGCGAAATCGCCGACTCAAAATCCTGGCTCGAGGAAAAACTCGCAGCCACGGTTACGGCCTTCTCCTACCCGGACGGCCAGTTCACCGAGGGGGCCCAGAAAGCCTGCGAAGCGTCCGGATACAAGATCGCCTTCACAACAAAAAACGATTTCTTCTGCCATGCGCCGAACAAGCTCGAGGTGGGAAGATTTCCCCTTCCGATGTCGGGGGTTCTGAAAGCCATCTGCCTATCCATTGTTCCAAGGCCTCTTTGCCGCATAATGAGGTCCGTTTATGCCGGAATTCCGGCCATGCCATGCATGGACGCCAAAGTTGACGGGAAGCGGGTACGGCGATGAAACCCTCACAGATCAGGGTGATTCTGGACAAGAACACCGACATGGAGCACTTTCTCCAGGTTCTCAAGGATCGGTTCGGATCCGTTCCAATTCACCGCGTGGTCATGCCGGACCCATTCAGGAGGGCTTTCCTTTCAAAGTTTCTCAACATCGCCAATATTGCGGTCGGCAGTCTGCGTCTTTTCCTGCATTTTCTGCTTTCGGACAACAGAAATTGCCTGTTTGTAACAAGCTCGGTCACCAATACGATTGCCGCTCTGCTGGTCCGCCAGGCACTTTTTCTCAAAAACAGCGTGCTGATCACAAACTGGTACCTGCACGGTTTGGAATCCCATCCCGCGGTAATACGAATCCTTTCCTTCCTTTTGGACGAAAAGATCACGATCCTGCTCCAAAGCCCGAGGGAAAAGACACTCTACAAGCTCCGTTATCCGGCTATCAGGACCTTTTTCATCCCCTATTGCCAGGCGCCCGTTCCGCATTCGGGCAAACCCGATGCGAAGCAGGACTACGTCTTTGCCGGCGGCTATACGAACCGGGATTACGAAACCCTCATTTCCGCCGCGAAAGCGTCGCCGTACAAGTTCGTGATAGCCTGTTCCGCGCTGAACGCCCTGCCCCCTGTTTCCCCCAATGTAGCCGTGTACAGGGACATCCCCAGGGAGGCTTTCAACAGGCTGATGGCAAATGCCGGCGTGATTGTCCTCAATCTCAGGGATCAGGTCGGATCGTCCGGCCAGATGGTCGCGCTTGCCGCAATGTCCATGGGGAAGGCCATCGTCTATGCCGATAACGAAGGGATCTCCTATTACTTCAAGGGGCCGGACTGCGCCGTTCCCTACACCATGCGGGACGCCCGGGATCTCGCGGCAAAGATCGGGGTGCTCATGGAAGACGAACAGATGCGCAAGAGGCTGGGAGAAAGCGCCAGGCAAAGGCATTCATCCCTCTATGACATGCGGGCCTGCGTCCGGTACCTTCGCGACGCGCTGAACGCCATGATTTCCTGACCGGGAACGTTCCAATGCTCGTAGTCTATGCAATCGATTCTCTCCGATCCGGAGGCAAGGAGAGGCAGCTTCTCGAACTCATACGGGGCGTTTCGGCCTCGGACCGGATATCCCACAAGCTCGTCGTGTTTTCCCGTGAGGCCGATTTCCCCGTTCCGACCCCGAGCAGCGATATCCACTACATCATACGCAAATTCAAAAAAGATCCGTCCGTGCTCCTGCCCCTGTTCAAACTGCTCCGGCGCTGCAGGCCCGACGTACTCCACTCCTGGAGCACGATGACCTCCGTCTACTGCGCACCACTCGCCAAAATGCTCGGAATCAAGTTCGTGAACGGCATGATCCGCGACGTCCGAACGGATTTCAAGCCCTTCAGCGAGTTCTACCTCCGCGGGAAATTCACATTCCCCTTTTCCGACGCCATCGTATCGAACACCTTTGCCGGGCTCAGAGCGTGCGGACTGGACGACGCGAGGGCGCATTGCATCCACAACGGATTCGACTTCTCGCGCATCGATTCGGTTGAAGACCCGAACCGGCTCCGGAAGCGGTATCGCATGGATTCCACCACCGTCGCCGTGGGAATGGTCGCTACATTTTCCCGGTACAGGGATTGGGAAACCTATATCAGATCCGCCGAAGACGTGCTTGAAAGCGGCAGGAAGGTTGTATTCTTCTGCGTGGGCGGGGGGCCCATGCTCGAATCCTGCAAAGCTCTTGTTCGCCCCGAATTCCGGGGCTTTATCGTCTTTACCGGGCACCAGCCCCGCGTGGAAGACTTCGTCAATATGCTCGATATCGGCGTGCTGCTCACGAACACGAACCATCTCCACGAGGGCCTTTCGAATTCCCTGATGGAGTTCATGGCGCTCGAAAAGCCGGTGATAGCCACGGACTGCGGCGGCAACAGGGAACTGATCGCGCCCGGACGCTCCGGATTTCTCGTCCGGCCTTTCGACCGGAAGGGCCTCGCTTCGGGAATCGCTTCTCTGGTCGAGGATGCCGGCTTGCGCAAAACCATGGGGCAGGCGGGCAAAGAGATCATCAAAGAAAACTTTTCCCTTGGAAAAATGACCGATTCCTATCTGCGGCTCTATGAGTCGCTCCTGGAGAACAGCGAGGAAAGCCCCGCCGGGAGGCCGAGACGGGCATGAACATTCTCATCACATTGCCTTCCCTGGACGATCCGGGCGGGGTCGCGGGCTACTTCAGAGCCGTTCTGCCGAGGCTCCGGACGGAAAGCTGCAGGGTCGAGGTAATCGAGATCGGCAGCACGCAGTCCTGCGCGGGAGCGCTCCATCCGCTTCTGGACCCATTGCGCCTTTTCCTGAGGCTGATCCGGGGGGAAACGGATCTGCTGCACGTAAACCCGTCGATGAACTTCAGGAGTTTTTTCCGCGACTCCATATTTGTCCTGATCGCCGCCCTGCTCCGCATTCCGGTGCTGGTTTTTTTTCACGGCTGGGACGAAAAGTTCGCAAATCGCGTCGACCATGGGTTCCGCCGGTTTTTTCGAACGACATACGGCCGGGCCGGAGGTTTCATCGTCCTGGCGCGAGACGTGAAAGAACAGCTCAGGATGTGGCGGATCACCGCGCCGATTCACCTTGCGACCACAGCCGTCGAGGACCTTGGCGACGGACAATGCGCGCCGGATTTTGCTTCAGGCGGGTCGAAAGGCGAGGCCAGGCCGCTTCGGGTCCTGTTTCTGTCGCGGATAGTCAGGGAAAAGGGAATTTTCGAAGCCATAGACGCATGTGGCCTGCTCTCCTCGCGGTCCGTTCCCGTGCTCCTGACCATCGCTGGAGAAGGGCCCGAACTCGATGAAGCACGGAATTACGCCCGCCTGCGGTTGGGCGCGAATGCGCGTTTCACCGGTTATGTTACGGGCAGCGCCAAGACCGAGGTCTTCGCCAACTCCGACGTTTACCTTTTCCCCAGTTATACCGAAGGGATGCCGGTTTCGGTGCTCGAGGCCATGGCCATGGGACTGCCCGTTATCGCAAGGCGCGTCGGCGGCCTGAAAGATTTCTTCGATCACGGGAAAATGGGATTCATAACCGACAGCATGGACCCACAGGTTTTTGCCGAATATCTGCAAATCCTCGCGGAGGATAAACGGCTTCGAGAGGAAATGTCCCGGTATAACGCCGAGTATGCGAGGAAGCATTTTTTCGCCTCCAGGGCGTCGGCAGCCTTGCGCGAGATCTACACGACCCTGGCTCGGGGAACCGGCAAGCCGGGACAGGCCCGGCCCAGATCGGAGCTCCCATAGTGTGCGGCATCGCTGGATTCATAACGAAAGAACCTTTGCCCGACATCGAAGGAGTCCTCTCGCGGATGACATCGGCCATACTCCACCGCGGACCGGACGATGAGGGGTATTTCACCGGCGGGACGCGGGACGGGCAATACTCGATCGGGCTCGGGCACCGGAGGCTTTCCATCATAGACCTTTCCGGCGGAAAGCAGCCCATCTCAAACGAGGCCGGGACGATCCAAATCGTTTTCAACGGGGAGATATACAATTTTCCCGACCTCAGGCGCGATCTGGCCGCCGCCGGCCACACTTTCAGCACGGCCTCGGATACCGAGACCATCGTTCACGCCTACGAGGAATACGGCGATGCCTGCGTCGAGCGGCTTCACGGCATGTTCGCCTTCGCGCTGTGGGACGCAAACAGCGACCGGCTCCTCCTTGCCCGCGATCGGTTCGGCAAAAAGCCGCTTTATCTCTACAGCCGTAACGGAACCACGGCGTTCGTTTCGGAAATAAAGGCACTCTTCCCCTTTCCCGGAATCCGCTTCGACGTGGATTACAGCGCTGTTTTCGAATACTTCGCATTCAGATATGTTCCGGGCCCCGGAACCCTTTTTTCCACCGTCCGGAAACTCATGCCGGGAACCTGCGCGGTCTGGGAAAAGGGGCGGCTCAGGCATTTTTCCTACTATTCCCCACCGGACGGGCTCCCGAGGGCGGACGGACCAACACCGCCGGATACGGTTGAAACCTTTTCCTCCCTGCTCGATAAAGCGGTCAGGGTCCGTATGGTCAGCGACGTTCCTTACGGGGCATTCCTTTCCGGAGGAATCGATTCCTCCGCCGTGGTCGCGCTCATGACCCGCCACAGCTCTTGTCCCGTCAAAACGTTCTCGGTCGGGTTCGCACAGAGAGAATACAGCGAACTGCATCATGCGCGCACGATCGCGGATGCGTTTCGAACCGAACACCACGAATTGATCATCACCGAACGGCAGATTATGGACACTCTGCCCTCGCTCATCGGCTATCGCGACGCGCCGGTTGCCGAACCATCCGATATTCCAATCTATTTTCTTGCACGGGAAGCCTCGCGCACGGTCAAGATGGTTCTTACCGGCGAAGGCGGTGACGAAATCCTCGGGGGATACCCCAAGAGTGTTTTCGAGCAGCATGCAAATCTCTTCTCGCCTCTGGCCCATTCGGTGAATTTCCTGATTCGGCCCCTGATCGATGCCCTGCCCTACTCTTTTCGCCGCATCAAGACGGCCGTTCGCTGTCTTGGAATTGCAGACCGCCAGGAGAGGTTGATCCGCTGGTTCGGAGCGCTCGACAACCGGGAGCGCGAAGCTCTCGTCACCGTTCCGGCTCCTCAAACCCGTCCCGAATATGGTCGGTGGAACCGGCGGAACAGCCCTTTGCGGCAGATGCTCTTTTTCGATCAGCAATACTGGCTGCCGGATAACCTGCTCGAGCGCGGCGACCGCATGACGATGGCCGCTTCCATCGAGGCCCGCATGCCGCTACTCGACCACGAACTTGCGGCCTTTGTATCCGCTCTTCCCGATGCTTTCCGCGTAAGGGGCAGGCAAACAAAGTGGATCCTGCGGCAGGCGGTGGCGTCGCTTTTGCCTCCATCGATTCCGGCGCGGCCCAAAGTCGGGTTTCGCGTGCCGGTAAACGAATGGTTCCGGGGACCGATGCGTGAGTATCTCCACGATCACCTGAGCGGCCCCGGTTCTCTGACGAACCGGTTCTATCACCGCGCCGAGCTTGACCGCATCCTGGTGGAACACGACTCGGGCAGGCAGAATCACGAAAAGCTCCTGTGGACGCTTCTCAACCTGGAGATCTGGTTCAGGCTCAATGTACGGCAATGAACGGCAGAACTCGGGGAAAATGCTCGAAGAGGCTCCGGAAGATGAACAGATGAGATTCGGAAAAATCATCGAAAAAGCCGGATGGTACCTTGCGAGGCTGCAACTCATGTCCTTGCCGGAGGTTTTTTTCCGGATTCGCAGGGCGATATCGAACCGGTTGGAGCGCGCGCCCTTCCGGCCCGCCCTCGTTCCTCCCGCCCCGGACCTGCGCCTTCTGCCTTCGGCAATGCTCATCCCGGATCCGTCGGGCATCGATCCGGCGCCATACATCGCATGCGCAGACGATATCGTCCGGGGACGGCTGGGGATTTTCGAGAAGACCTTCACCCTCGACGGCCCCTGTCCCGAATGGAACCGGGATCCCCTCACGGGGCTCAGAGCGCCTCTTTGCCACGGGAAGAGCCTCGACTACCGGAACCCCGACCGGGTAGGCAACATCAAGTACCTGTGGGAACTGAACCGCCACACGCATCTGGTGACGCTCGCGCAGGCATACAGGCTTACCGGCGGCTCGCGGTACCTCGCGACCCTGTCGGCGCACCTGCGGTCCTGGCTCGATCAGTGCCCGTATCCGCTTGGCCCGAACTGGAGCAGTTCTTTGGAGCTTGGGCTCCGTATCATCAACTGGTGCTTCGTCTGGCACCTCGCAGGGGGCGAGCGCTCCGAACTCTTTTCCGGGGAAGAAGGCCGGAGGCTGCGAAACGATTGGCTCAATTCAATTTATCTGCACGCCCGCTTCATTGCCGGGTATCTGTCTCTCTACTCTTCGGCCAACAATCATCTCATTGGCGAAGCCGCAGGATTGTTCGTCGCGGGAACCGTCTGGCCTCTCTGGAAGGCTTCGGAGCCGTGGCGGGAGATGGGCGGCCGGATTCTTATATCCGAGGCCCGGGCCCAGAACTGGCCGGACGGGGTGAACAAGGAGCAGGCGGTCGCCTACCAGCATTACGAAACCGACCTTTTGCTGATATCCGCTCTGATTGGCAAGGCGCATTCCTTCAGCTTCCCCGGGAATTACCGGGACGTCATCGAAAAGATGCTCGAGTATTTCGCATCCATAATGGACGTTTCCGGCAACATTCCGATGTTTGGAGACTCGGATGACGCCATTGTCGTCCGCTTGTCCCGGGAAAAGGATTTCTGCGTCTACCGATCCCTGCTCTCAACCGGGGCCGTGCTGTACAACCGGGCGGACTTCCGCGCAAAGGCCGGCCGGTTGGACGACAAGACGCGGTGGCTGCTCGGGTGCGGGGCGGAACCGCAGTCCGGCGGCGAGAACGCGGATTCCGCGGTTCTGCCCGTCAGGCGGGATTTTTCGAGCGGCGGCTACTACATCCTGGGCGCGGACTTCGAGACGCCGGAGGAAATCCGCCTGATCGCGGACGCCGGTCCATTGGGCTACCTCTCAATCGCGGCGCACGGCCATGCGGACGCACTCTCCTTCGCGCTTTTCGCCGGAGGGAAAGAATTCCTCGTCGATCCGGGAACATACGCATTTCACACGAATAAGGCGTGGCGAGATTACTTTCGCGGCACGTCCGCTCACAACACCGTGCGGATAGACGGCCGGGACCAGTCCGTCATCGGCGGGAACTTCATGTGGCTGCGCAAGGCGAATGCGCGCTGCTACAGGTGGGAATCCGGAGACGCCCTGGACCGCTTCGGAGGGGTACACGACGGATATTCGAGGCTTCCCGACCCGGTCGTGCATTACCGAGAAATCGAACTGCACAAAGACGAACGGCTAATTGTCGTGACAGACATTCTGCAGTGTACCGGGCATCACAGGGTTGAGCAGTTCTGGCATTTTCCCGAATCGTGTTCCGTTGCGGCGGACGAGACCGGGATCGTGGCCGAAAACGGGGGCATCGTGCTTGCACTCAGGCCCAAGCATGCCCGTCCGGACATCGAAGTGCTCCGGGGTTCCTATTCACCCATCGGCGGATGGGTATCCCGAAAGCTGGATGTGAAGGTCCCGGCGACAACGGTTGTCTTTCGCTCCGCTATCGACGGTCTCACGCGGCTTGATGTCGAACTGGATCTCTCATTCTCAAAATCAAAGGCAAAAAGGTGAGAATAAGCATTTTTGGATTAGGCTACGTGGGCGCGGTATCCGCCGGTTGCTGGGCCGATTTCGGCCACGACGTAACGGGAGTCGACCCCTCTCTTATAAAGGTCGAAGCGATCAACCAAGGGCGAAGCCCCGTGATCGAAAAAGGGCTCGAATCGCTCATTGAAAAGGCGGTCCGCTCATCGCGCCTCCGGGCAATCCCCGATGCGGCGGAAGCCGTCCGAAATTCGGACATCTCCTTTATCTGCGTCGGCACACCAAGTCAGCACAACGGCGGAATGGACCTGAAACACATAAAACAGGTCAGCGAGGAAATCGGGGCGGCCCTCTCGGACAAGTCCACCGAGCATCTCGTGGTGCTCAGGAGCACGGCTTTTCCCGGAACGATGAGGGACATCGTCATACCCGCTCTGGAAGCAGGTTCGGGCAGGCGGGTGGGCGAAGGCTTCGGCGTATGCGGCAATCCCGAGTTCCTCAGGGAAGGCACGGCGATTCACGATTTCCACCATCCCCCCAAAACGGTCATCGGAGAACTCGACGCCGCGAGCGGCGACAAGCTGGCCGCCCTCTACGGGGACATCCCCGCGCCGCTTATCAGGACAAGCCTTGAGACCGCGGAAATGATCAAGTATGTCGACAACATCTGGCACGCTCTCAAGATCACCTACGCAAACGAAATAGGAAGCATCTGCAAAACGCTCGGGCTCGACGGCCAGGAGGTGATGAACATTTTCTGCCGGGACGAAAAGCTCAATATCTCCCCTGCCTACCTCAAGCCCGGTTTCGCGTTCGGCGGCTCCTGCCTCCCGAAGGATCTGCGCGCGATGACGCACAACATACGGCGTATGGATCTCGATCTCCCGGTCATCAATTCCATCCTGCCGAGCAACGAGAGACAGATCGAGCGCGGACTGGATTTGATCTACTCCGGAGGCAGCAAACGGGTCGGCATCCTGGGACTCAGTTTCAAGTCCGGAACCGACGACCTGCGCGAAAGTCCCATGGTGAGAGTAGCCGAGCAGCTCATCGGCAAGGGCTACGATCTGCGCATCTATGACCGCAACGTGAAGCTTGCCAGTATTTTCGGAGCCAACCGGGACTACATCCTCAACCGCATTCCTCACATTTCCAGGCTCATGGTAAACGAAATACAGGACATCCTCGACCATGCCGATGTAATCGTCATCGGCAACAACGATCCGGAATTCGCCTGCGTGCGCGATACGGTGCAGGGCAACGGACGGGTCGTCATCGACTTTGTGCGAGCTTTTGAATGTCGGAGTGATGGAATTGCATACAATGGAATCTGCTGGTAAGTCAAAACGCGTCCTCATCATCGTGGAGAATTTGCCCGTTCCTTTTGACAGGCGGGTCTGGCAGGAGGCAACCACGCTCGGCAAAGCCGGCTACACTGTCTCGGTCATCTCGCCGGTCGGCAAGGGATTCGACAAGCTCTACGAGGAGATCGACGGAATTGCCGTCTACCGCCACCCGCTTGCAACCGAGGCCAACGGCGCGGGCGGCTATGCGCGGGAGTACTCCTCCGCGCTTTTCCAGGAATTCGTGCTTTCCCGGAAAGTCCTTGCGGAGCGCGGTTTTGACGTGATCCAGGCGTGCAATCCGCCGGACACGATATTTCTTATCGGATTGTTCTATAAAGTTTTTTTCGGAAAGAAGTTCATTTTCGACCACCACGACATAAATCCGGAACTTTATCTGGCAAAATTCGGCCGCAAAGATCTGTTTTACATGCTGGTGCGGACTTTGGAAAAACTGACTTTCCTCACTGCGGACCTCTCGATAGCAACCAATATGTCATACCGGCAGGTAGCGATCGGGCGCGGGGGAATGCGCCCCGATAAGGTCGCGGTCGTGCGGAGCGGTCCGTCGCTCGAACGGTTGCAGCCGGTCGCATCCAATCCGCGCTGGAAGCAGGGGAAAGCATTTCTGGTCGGATACGTCGGCGTGATGGGCAAGCAGGAGGGCATCGACCACCTGTTGCGGGCGGCTCATTACATCGTGCGGGAACTCGGTAGAGAAGACATCCATTTTCTTCTCATCGGGAGCGGGACCGAATTTCAGTCGCTCGTTGCGATGAACCAAGACCTGGGACTCTCGAAATATGTCACCTTCACGGGCAGGGTGTCCGACGATCAGATGATTGAAGCGCTTTGTACATCCGACGTGTGCGTCAACCCCGATGTGGCCAATGAGATGAATGACAAATCGACGATGAACAAGGTCATGGAATACATGGCTCTTGGAAAGCCCATCGTTCAGTACGACCTGACCGAAGGAAGGTTTTCAGCAAGAGAGGCGTCTCTTTACGCCGAACGGAACAACACGCGGGATCTTGCGGATAAGATACTCTATCTGCTGGCGCATCCGGAAGAGCGCGCGCGCATGGGCGCATTCGGTTTCAACAGGGTCCGCTCCGAGCTTCACTGGGGAATTGAAGCACCGAAGTATCTGGGTCTCTATGAAAAGCTTTTTCGATATGCATGAGAACCGGGGAAATTCATTTGGCTTTTCGAAGGATCCCGTGTACTAATCATGTCGATTATTAATATACAGGGTACAAATAGGTTTTGCCCTTAATAAAAATAAAGAGTCGACGGAATGGCTATTGCACACAAAAAGCTTATTCTATCCCTGATTCTTCTCGGAGGGTGTTGGTTCTATTCTTTTTCCGGCGCAAATAGGACTCTTTTGACCAGATGGGACTCGGAGGACTATTCCTACTGTTATCTGGTTCCATTTGTGTTTCTTTTCCTTCTCCATGGGCTGCGGACCCGACTGCTCACGGCAGCCAAGGGTTCCCCCGCCGCCGGGTTTATCGGTCTTCTGCTCGCGGGATTCTTCTTCCTGGCGGGAGTTTTGGGATCCGTTGAAACGATCGTCTATTTTGCGCTATGGCTCACTGTCGCATCCCTTTTCGCCCTTCTTTTCGGTTTGTCAGGCATCAGGATTCTCGCCTTTCCGCTCCTGATCCTGCTTTTTGCGATTCCTCCGCCCCAGTTCGTGGACGCGCAACTCACATTCCACCTGAAACTCGTTTCATCGGACATTGCCCTCAGATTTCTGCACCTGATCGGGATTTCGGCATACAGGGAAGGCAATATTATAGACCTCGGCATCACGAGGTTTCAGGTGGTCGAGGCCTGCAGCGGCCTGCGCTATCTTTTCCCGGCGGTGCTCATCGCCCTGCTTACCGGCTACTTTTTCAACAAGATGCGCTGGCAACGCTGCGCACTGGTCCTTTTCGCCGTTCCCGTGGCAATTTTGATCAATTCGTTTCGCATCGTGGCGCTTGCCGTTCTAACTATCCACGTCTCACCGGCTTTTGCCGAGGAAGGATTCCTTCACGATTTCTCGGGCTGGTTTATATTCCTGATAACGGCTGCCCTGATAACCGGACTGAGCACCCTTCTTCGCACGACCGGAGGCGGGGAGGATGAGGGAACGGTGGACCGGCGGGAACAGGCACGGGAAACATCCGCGCCCCTCCACGCGGGACGGGCATGGGCATACCTCACGGTAGCCGCCGTGTTCTTTCTCCTGCTGCATTTTTCGGAAACGTATCTTTTGGCGCATCAGAGTGTCCCGCCACGAAACACATTTGCAGATTTTTCTTTGCAGATAGCGGATTGGAACGGGAAACGCGAATTTTTCTCAAAGGAGATTCTCGACTCATTGTGGGCCGACGATTATCTCGCCGCCAGTTTTTCCCGACAGGGATCCCCAGCGCACCTGAACCTTCTTGTTGCCTTCTATGCCAATCAAACCACTTATCACACGGCCCATGCCCCTACTTCATGCCTCGTCGGGAGCGGCTGGGCCATTCATGCCAAGGGCGTGCTCCCGAGCGATCCGGGCTCCGGGAGGGACTTCCCCGTCCACCGGATGGTTCTGGAGAAAGCCGGTCAGACCATGCTTTCGAACTTCTGGTTTCAGCAGAGGGGGCGAATTATCACGGGCGAATTTGAAAACAAAGCCTTCCTGTTCTGGGACGCTGTGACAAAGAGAAGAACCGACGGCGCCCTCGTCCGGGTAGAGATGATGGTCGCGCCGAATGAATCGATCGAGGACGCTCAGAAAAAGATGAATCGCTTTACCTCGGAGCTTCGCGCTCATCTGAAAAACTATATCCCGGATTAACAACCGGCAAGAAGAAGCATCGATGTTTCAGCAGCAAGTTTTCATATTGAACATGATTTTGATGACGCTCGATTCCCTGTGTATCATCGGGGGAGGATATGCAGCGCATTTCCTGCGGTCTTACCAATCCTACTGGTTATGGTCGATGGACGATTATGCGTTTTCACTTTCCATTCTATTCGTCATGTTTGCAAACAACGTCGTCATGGCCAAAGCCGGATTGTACTCGGACGGGCGCATTCATTCATACTGGAAGCTCTGCTACGATATAACCTGCAGCGTCTTCTTCGATTTTCTGGCCCTCTCGGCCCTCGTATTTGTATTCCACCACCTGGCGTACTCGAGAATTTTTCTGCTCTATTTTGCCGTTTTCTCATTGATTCTCATCCTGATAACACGGCTTTCCGTCACATATTACGTCAATAACATTGCGGCAGGCAGTTTCAATACGAGAAGACTGCTTGTCATAGGCGACACAATCCGGGGACAGTACGTACTGGATGCACTCAACCGCCAGCTCAGCCTGGGGCACCGCATAGTCAGCTACCTCACCACAGAGGGACATAACGAGGAGTGCGCCGAAAGGCTTGCGCAGCTTCCACAGATACTAACCGAGCAGGAAATCGACGAAGTCATCTTTGCGGTTCCGAAGGACAGGACGATAGACCTGTCGCCTCACCTGGCGCTCTGCTCACGCATGGGCATCTCGGTCCGGATTCTTCCCGCGCTCTGGTATCCCGACAGGTCGCCGCTACGAGTCGACCAATGCCAGGGCATTCCGTTTCTTACTCTGAACTTCAACAATTTCAATGCAACCGGCCAGCTCTATAAGAGGATCCTGGATTTGGCGGGAGCCGCGGTCGGAATCCTGATCATGTGCCTCCTGTATCCTTTCATCGCCATTGCCATCAAGCTCGACACAAAAGGCCCCGTGTTCTTCAGGCAGGACCGCATCGGCAAAAACGGCAGGGTATTCAAGCTCTACAAGTTCAGGTCGATGTACATGGATGCCGAAGAACGCAAGAAGGATCTCATGTACGCAAACGAGATGAAAGGCCCCATGTTCAAGCTTGCCAAGGATCCGCGCGTGACCAGGGTTGGACGGGTCATCCGGAAATTATCGCTCGACGAACTGCCGCAGTTCATCAATGTACTCAAAGGAGAAATGAGCATGGTCGGCACGCGGCCGCCGACGACAAGCGAAGTGAAGCAATACGAACTCAGCCATTTCAAACGCATATCCTTCAAACCGGGCATAACGGGGCTGTGGCAGATTTCGGGGAGAAATGAAATATCGGATTTTGCCGAGATTGTCCGCCTGGACTGCCAGTACCTGGATAACTGGCGTTTTCGAGACGACTTGATCATACTCGCCCGTACGATTGTGGTTGTGCTCGCCCGGAAGGGCGCCTGGTAGGGGCCGCAACGCACTTCCCGTTAATTGTTGTTGCCCGCTCAAGGGCCTGATAATAGAATTAATGCCAATAAGCGTTCAAGACGATACCAAGCTTTAAGACCGTGGGGAGCCTGCTCCCCACGACCCACACGCAGCTGCGCTGCTTATTTTGGCGCCCGGCCTGACGCGCGTGCGCGTAAGGCTGCGACAGAAATCCCGAGGGGGCGCGGGGAAATCATTTTCCCCGCTCTTTTCCAGTTCTTTTTTGAACGCAATTTGGCATAAGACTCGTCACTTTGCCTGGAGGCTAGTTTTTCCTATGAGACTCGCGTGCTCGCTTCTGATGCTGTTGCTGCTGGCTGGAGGGTGCAGTACGTCCGTGGATTTTCAGACTGCGGGAGTAGCAACGGAATTCAAATCGCCCGAGGGGGATGCCCTCTACCAGATCGGGACGGGCGACGTGCTCGAGATCACGGTCTACGGGGAGGAATCGCTCAACCGGACGGGACTCGTGGTGAGGCCGGACGGTAAGATTTCATTTCCCCTGGTCGGAGACATAGAAGTGGGAGGACTCACGACGACTCAGGCCAAGGACTCTCTGGAAAAGCAACTGCGGGAATATATTCCGGGAGCGGTGGCCGCCGTCAGCGTCGTCCAGCTGGGCAGCCTCCAGTATTATGTCGTCGGGAAAGTGAACAAGCCCGGCATGTATAACGTCTCCAAGCCCCTGACCGTCCTTCAGGCACTGGCCATGGCGGGAGGACTGACGCCCTTTGCCGACGAGAGCAAAATCATCATCATGCGCAATTACGGAAGCGAGACGGCCCGACTTCCCTTCAACTACAAGAAGATCAAACGAGGTCTCAACGTAGAGGAAAACATCCTCCTCAAACGGGGCGACGTCGTTGTCGTGCCCTGAGCTTTAGCACCCCGCTGCGCTCAAGATTGCGTAAAAAACCCATGACTAAAACGTGGGGAGCCCGCTCCCCACACCCCACACGCAGCTGCGCTGCTCATTTCGGCGCTTGCGGCGGGCCTGACGCGCGCATGCGTAAGGCTGCGACAGAAATCCCGAGGGCGCGCGGGGGAAATCATTTCCCCCGCTCTTTTCCGTTCTTTCTTGAACGCAATTTCGTATAAGCCGGTATCAGCCCGCCTGCCATTGTTTCTTCAGATCCGCCGCTTTCTGCGCGGACTCGCCGTCCAGTTTCTGCAGCATAACCTTGTCCAGATAACCGAGGGCCTCTTCCCCACGGCCCAGTTCCTTCAAAATCATGGCTGCGTGAAGGTTGTGAACGCTCGCTTCCGGTGAGATCAGCAGGGCTGTGTGCAAGGTATCCCACGCCGATTCGAAATCTCCCTGCCTGAAGTATATCCACGCCATCGTATCGAGGTAGCTGGGGTTATCCGGTTGCATTTCGAGGGCCCGGTGCGCCAGCTCGCTTGCCTTGGCCAGATTGGCTTTAGACGCCAGGTGTTCCGCGTAGAGGTAGGCGAGATTGTTGATGATAACCGGCGAAGGACTGCCCTTTTCCAAAAGAGCGCCGTAATAACGCGCCGCTTCTTCGAATTTCCCGCCGATTTCCTGATAAATGGCCAGTTGCAGACAAAGCGGGATGGAGGTCGGATTCTGGCGATGCTTGGCTTCGACGGCGGATAGCGCTTCCGGCAACTTGCGATTCCTCATGTAGATCTCTGCAAGCCGCCTGTAAGGATCGGGCCACACCGGCGCAAGTTCCACGGCCTTGAGGAAGGATTTTTCGGCGTCGTCGAATTTCCCGACGGCAAGCTGAAGCTGTCCGCGAAGGAACTGAGGCAAAGCGGCATCGGAGTGCTTCGAGGCCTCTTCTTCCACTACCGCCAGGGCTGCGGCGGAATCCCCTTTGAGCAAATGAGCGCGGGCAAGGGCCGGCAGCGCTTCGGGCCATCCGTTGGGAAGCGCCTGGATTTTCCTGTAATACCCTATTGCGTCATCGTAGCGCGATCCCGCGAGCATCAGATTGCCCATTTCGGCATAACCGGCGCTGAGCTCGGGATTGATCTCTATCATCCTGAGGAAATCCTTCTCGGCTTTTGCGAAGTTATTCCTCGAGGCCTCGATTCCGCCCCTCACCCTCAGCAGCACCAGGCTCTTGGGCTTCCGTTCCAAGCCTTTATCCAGCAGGCGCAGAGCCTGTTCGAAGTCCTTTCTGTCGATGTAGTGGCGAACCACCGCGATGCGCAACCGCTCGCTGTCCGGATTGGCTTCGAGACCTTTTTTCAGCGTATCGCCCGCAACGGAGTCCTTCTTGTTGAACAACTGGCAGCGAGCGAGCAGGATGTTAACCTCTTCGTCGCCCGGACGGGCCAGAACCACCTGATTCAGGTGTATCTCGGCCTCCTGAGAGTTCCGGGTGCTCAGAAGGACTTTGCCCAGCAGGAAATGAGCCTCGACATTCCCCTGGTTTTCCCCCAGCACCGTCGTGCAGATTTTCTTCGCCTCTTCAAACTTGCCGCCCGCACCCAGGATATTTGCCTTCAGCAGGAGCACGGCTTCCCGCTCGGATTTTTTGAGGTCCTTTTTCAGCATCTTTTCCAGATGATCCAGCGCATTCGCCGGATCATTCTGTTTGAGATAGGATTGCGTCATTTTGATGTTCGCAGAGAGTTCGTCGGGCGAAAGCGCCAGAATCTTCTTCAGAATGGCACGAACCTTTTCCCAGTCGCCCCGCCTGCTCCAGTATTCGGCGCGCAGATTGAGCGTCTCCGGGGTCTCCGACAACTTTTCGTATGCCGCCTGGGCAGCTTCGACCAAGCCGATTTTCTCGAGCGTCTGGGCTTGGAGCATCGCGATTTTCACCTCACCGGGATTCGCATCGGCCATCTTTTGCAGCTCCCGGGCCGCGGGCTCCTTATCGCCATTATCCGCATGGAATTGGACGAGGAAAAGATACGAGCCGGGATCTTTCGGCTCCAGTTCCCGCCACTTGCCCGCGGACGCCATCATCATGTCCAGTTTTCCGACCGCCCTATAGGCAATCGCCAGAAACATCTGGATGTTCTTGTCCTTTTCGCCGTTCTCCGATTTTGAGAGCAGATCGACGATTTCCTGGTATCGCTCCAAGTTTAGGAGCGCCCTGGCCTTTATCAGATCGACGTTGGGCTGAAAACCGTCCGGATTGTTGACCGTGGCGACGAGATCCAAAGCCGGCTGGCTCTGGTTTGAAACCGAATAAAGCCAGGCCAGTTGGACCTTTGCTTCGTCAACGTTCGGGTCCAGTTCCAAGACATTGCGAAGTGTGGATGCCGCCTTCTGGAAATCCCCCTGGACCAGAAGCGCGCGCGCCATGCCCATATTGGCGGCAACGCTCTTGTGATCGATTTGAATGGCGTTCTTGTATTCGAGGAGAGCGCGAACCGCATCCCCTTCCTTCAGCAGTTTATCCCCCTTCTCGACAAATCCCGTAACCTTCTGTTCCTTGTTGCTGCAGGCAAAAAGGCCGAATACAATCACAAAGGAGACAACGACAACCTTAGCCCATCTATTCATCTGTCCCTCGAATCCTGCGGTGAGAAGCGGGTTCGATCCTGGTGATCTTATCGAGAAGCGCTCTGAGGTTTTCGAATTCCGTTTCGAGTTCTCTGTTCCTTTGCGACATGGCCGCGAGTTTCCGGCTGAGATTTTCCGAACGCTCCTTTTCCTGTTCCAGCTTCGCCCGCAGCAATTCGATTTCTTTCGATTCTCCGGACTGCTCGGTCCTCGCCATCCGCTTTTCAAGTTCCTGGAGCCTCGAATCCACGGACGAGAACCAGAGTTGCAAATCCTGGGACATCCCCTGGGATTCCGCCCGGTGCAGGTGCCCATCGTCCGCCCCCCGCCCCGCCGGCCCGCGGTTGAATTCAACCGAAAGCAGAGGATGGTCCGCAACGACCTTCTCGATGATATCCTTGCCTATCTGCTTGAGATCGTCCGCAAAAGCATACGTCAGAGCGGACTCGCAGATCGTGTTGATCACCCTGGGCACCCCTTTGGAAATCTCCGCTATGACCTTGAGCCCGTCCGGGGTAAACAGAGGCTCGGGCCGGTCATAACCGGCGACCTTGAGACGGTGCTCCACGTACTTTGAGACTTCTTCGGCTTCCAGGGGCGGAAGGTGGTAATAGACGGAAATGCGCTGCGTCAGTTGAGCCAGATTCGGATCGGACAGCCGGTCTCGAAGCTGATGTTGGCCCACCAGGATGATTTGAACCAGGAAGTCGTTATCCGCCTCCAGGTTGGAAAGCATCCGAAGCTCCTCGCACGCTTCGAGGGACAGGTTCTGCGCTTCGTCGATGACGATAAGGCTCCGCTTGCCCCCCGAATACTGCCGGATAAAGTGCGTGTGGAGCAACCCGAGGATTTCCGCTTTCCCGGTCGTAGGGGAAAGGGGCAGCTCAAACTCCCGGGCTATCATCTCCAACAGCGACAGCGAATCGAGCTGCGTGTTGAAGATCATCGCGATGTCCTGAGACTTGCTGACCCGGTCGAAAAGATATTTCAGCAGGGTGGTCTTGCCGACGCCTATCTCTCCGGTGAGGGCGATAAACCCCGCATTATGGATCAGCCCGTATTCCAGATGCGTCAGCGCCATATCCAGCGCGCTGCTGAAGTAGAGAAAGTTCGGATCGGGCGTCAGAATAAACGGTCTTTTCTTTAAGCCGAAGAATTTCGTATACATTCTTCCTCACAGCCGCAGTGTAAACGTGTGAACGCATTCGCCTCGCCTGCACGGTTCGCACAGGCCCCGGAGCCGTTAATCGCATTCATCGGGCTCGACATTGTTCAGCACCATGCCGAAAATCTTTTCCTTCGGCAGAAGGTTCATGGCTGCCCTGATGCTACTTTGGGGAGTCCGGTGCGCTCTTGCGACGAGCACCAGTCCGTCCACGTACTCGGAAATGACGAGCGGGTCGGGGCACTCGCTGATTCCGGGAGTATCAAAGATCACATAGCGATCGTCGTATCGCTCCTTCAATTCGCGCACCAGGCTCTCCATCTTGGGCGAGCCGAGCAGTTCCGTCGGATTCGTGATGGTGCCTCCCGCAAGCAGCACCGTGAGCTTCCTTATGCCGGGCGAGATAAAAATCTCCTCCAAAGGCACCCCGTCTATCAGATGCGAGCGAAGTCCGGGGCCATCATCGAGCCCGAGCAGTCTCGCAATCGAGGGCTTCCGGAAGTTGAGATCGACAAGGACCGTTGTCTGCCGCGCATCCTTTGCGATGCTCAGTGCAAGATTCAAGGCGATAAGACTCGCACCGTCCCCGGGGCCGAAGCCCGAAATCTGAATCGTGTTGAGCCCCCTGTGCCGGGTATACTGAAAAAGTTGCGTTCGGAGAAGCTTAAACTGCTCGTTTGCGGGACTGTCGTCCAATGCGGCAACGAGCTTGTTTTTCACGAATGTTTCCTCGGGAATCCTGACCACGCGCGTCCGGGTGTAGCCTATGGCGTCCGCGGGCATGTCCGGCTTGGGCTCGGAAGCTCTATCCGGCTCAATTTCCCCGAGATGCTCTCCCAGTTCAATGGCCGCGGCGGCAAGGTCGATGGCTCGAAGATCATCAGGACCAGAACGGGAATCTCCAGCTATATCAAGGGCAGGCATTGCGTCCGCAGTTGCCGGTCCCCCGCGCGCCTCCGGGATTTCCTCAGACCCATGGCTTCCCTCGTCACAGGGTGGATTTATCGCGCGGATTTCGGCGCCGAATGTTTCGGCCGTATCAACGCGATCCAAAATAACACCGGCTACAGCCGTTTCTCCGCGCTCAGGGCAGACGTCCCGCTCTTCTTCGGCCGTCTTTTCGCCGGGCGCGCCCATCGCATCCGCCCCGGCCTCACAAGCGGAATCCCGGCCGCTCGCCGCGTCGGTGATTTTCAATGCATCCAGGAGCTTGGCATGCCAATCCAGCGCTCTTTCCGCCGAATCCGCGGCATCTTCACCGGGACAATCCCTTGCACGCTCCGCGGGAGCGCCACCGGTTTCGAAAAGAGCACTCTGCAACTCCCTTTCAAGATCCAGGGCATCTTCCAGAGTCACATCCTTCAGATCCTGTTCGAGATCGAGAGTGACGTCCCGCAGCGCATCTTCCAGGTCCGCTTCCAGCGGGGTGGTATTCTCAACAACGGCAGCAGACTTCTCAGCGTCCAATCCGGAGGGAATTTCCGCAGGGCTTGCCGGCGGCGCGGTCTTTTCCGTGACGCCTTCCGGGTCCTTCGGGCTCGGCTCCCCGCTTCGAGAGAGCAGACCGTTTACCTGAGCATTTCTTAGCTCAAAGGTCTGATCGATCCGCCTGTGCAGGTATTTGAAAACGTCATCGATTTCCCCGGCCTGCTCGTCCCCCGCCCTCTCCTCGGAACGTGTACCAAGAAGGATCGTCCTCTCCGCTTTTGCCTTCTCCAGAGCCTTTTTTAAATGACTCATCAACTTCTCCCGGAAGCTCCGCCTCAATCAACGCTAAAAGAATCGCTGCAGCCGGCGCTCCACTTTTGCGAAAAGAACGTGCAGATCCATCACCCAGAAATGAAAGGCGACGATGATCAGGATGATCGCTACCATGGAACCCGCCACGAGGATCATCTTCTTCCTGCGCTTTCCGGCCAGCTCTTCGCGGGTAAGAATGCTCGGGATGACGGTCCATACGCGAAGACCGGTAATTTGCTCCAAGCCCTCCACGTTCTGAATGCTATTGTCCATGAACTCGACAAGCGTCGCGCACCCCAGCGCAATCCCCAGCCCGGCGATAAAGCCTATGACAATGATAGCCATCCGGTTCGGTTTGACCGGCTTTTCGGGCAGAAACGGAGGCTCGACGACATGGAATGTTTCGCCAAGCTGCTCTTCTTCCATCCCCTGCGCCACCTGGGCCGATGAGAACTTTACCTGCAGATCCGTGAACTGGTTCTTGGCATTCTGGTAATCCGTCATCAGCTCGTTGTATTCTTTGGACACCCGAGGCATGGAGCGGAGCTTGTCATAGACTTCGGCAACCATTTTCTCGAACCGCTGTATCTCGCCTCGCGCGGATTCAACGGAAATGTCGAGTTTTTCAAGATCGGTTTTGAGAGATACATAGATAGGGTTTGTCAGCCGTTCCTTTACCACCGCTTTTGGCTTTTGCGCCTTTTGCTGCCCGACCGGAAGGGCTTCAACCTCCTTCCTGACCCGCTCAACCTCAAGCACCTTGCTCTGGACCGCCGGGTGCTTGTCCGTATAGCGACTCTTCAAGTCAGCCAGTTCGAGCTCCAGCGACCTTAGCTGATCGCGCAGCTTCGCCCCCCCCTGCTGGTCCCCTTTCCTTTCGAGTACGGTGATCTCCTGGTTCTTGGCCTGAACCGCAGGATGCTTCTTCGAATACTTGGACGTCAGTCCCGCAAGCTCCAGTTGCGCCTGCTGAATCCTGTCGTCATAGCTGAGGACCCGCTCACTGGGCGACAAAGGGTCGAGAGACGACAACTTGCCCTTGATGACGGAGCGCTGCTCTTCCATCGAACGGACTTGCATATTGAGATTGGAGATGTCGGCATTGAGCTTATCAAGCTTTTGCATGTTCAGAGTGGTAAATTCCGGCAATTCTTCCAGATGCTGCTCGCGGTAATCTGCAAGTTTGGATTCAAGCTCGGACACTCTGACTTTTGCCTGCTGCATCTGCTCCTGGAGGAACTTGGAAGTTGTCCTCGCGTGCTTTTCTCTATCCTCCAGGTTTTTTTCCATATAATAAGATGTCAGCTCATTTGTGACCTTTTGTGCCTTGGACGGGCTCTCATCTTCATAGGAAAGTTTGAAAGCAATGGTCAGAAGAATGGGCTTGTTCTGACTTTCCTTTTTAATTTCAGCATCAATCGGCTGTACATTAATTCTTTTTTGTACCCGATCGACTACATCTTCCGTTGGAAGTACGTCCCGCTTATCGGGAAGAAGATTATATTTGGCTACCAGATTCAGAATTCTTGTCCTTGATGTCGCCTCCTGTGTCATCGACTGAATTCTCTGATCCGCGAAGCTTGTTACGGTGGAAGGAACGAGGTTGGGCGGAACGCGCGGATTCTCGATGAGAATGACCGCGGAGGAACGAAAGATTTCAGGCAATACGAAGGCCACCACCACGACAGGTATGAAAGTGAGGAAGAATGGAAAAATGAGCCACCATTTTTGCTTTTTTGCGATTTGCTTAATCTTTGCGAGCTCTAGGTTCTGCTCCATCAACGTCTCTCTGCATTACCGGTCATGAAATCGCCTGCAATTCACGCATACTTACATTCGGCTTACAAACCGATTCGGTTTAAAATATTATCGCGCCGCAAGGCCGCAAACGGCCACTCCGGCAAGAGTCCAACGCCGAACCCGGGCGCTGCCTCCGGAATCGGATAACGGCCCGTCACCGCGCTCCCCCCGCCGCACGACAAAACCGAAGTATCCGAACCCACCCAAGAGGATACGATATCTGGTCTTCTCATTCATTGGAAAATGATAAAAGAATAGCCCCGCTAACGTCAACAGGCACCAGGCAAGGCGAACAGGCCATCCGATCAGGCGGGGTCCCTCCTGCGACCTCATCAGATCTCCGCGATCAATGGCTGGCAAGAAACCTTGGCCATTTGTACGTCAGCTCAGCCCAGGTGCGAAAGCGTTCGACATGAGACTCGTTACCGTTTATGCCCCCGAAGTTCTTATCGGTTTCATGCTCGTAGGAGCCCGCGAACGTGATGACCAAGGACTCGGAGATGTCTCTTTGAATTGCCGGGCACAACCGGTAATACGTGATCTCCTCGCTTCCGTTCGCATTTTGCGAGTTCATGTCGTATTTCGCATCGAAGAGTACCGACGTCAGTTCCGAAAGCCTGTATTTTCCCGATCCCCGAAATGAGGTTTTCTCAAAACTCCGCGCATTTACATCGCTATATTCTTCCATGTTGGCGGAAACCGTGGTTGTGAAACGTTCCGTCCAGTCCTTCTTTACCTCGGCCATAAAGACCGGGCTCGAATCATCGGAATTTACCTTAATCGAAGTAAAAAGAGGGGGGGGATAGGAGTTGATTCCAAGTTCCCGATGATTGGCGGAAGTATACTGGTATCCCGCTCCGAACTTAAAACTGAGGGTTTCGCTTAGAAGTCTTTGAAAATAGAGCATCTCCGAAAACGTGCTGATATCGGCCTGGTTGGAATAGCCCGGGAGCGTATTGACATTGTTCGAGTAGTCGGCATAGACGTAAGAGCTGCTCAGGCCAATGCTGTCCCTGTGACTGAGCGACCAGACGGGAGTCAGGTTCGCCTGAAAGGTGGTTTGGTCCTGGAGAAGCCCGGAAGGATAAGTCGTAAGGCCCACCGCGGCGCGGGCCTGTAAAAAGAGCGGTTCCGTCAGGGCATATTTGCCGCCAAACCCCAGATCATAGTGAAAACGTTCCGTCCTGACCGTGGTGATACCAGATTTTTCAACCTGATCATCAAGCGTCCAGTCGTGAATGAATCCGAAGTTGGCGTCCGTTGACAATCTCGGAGACCATAGATAGCTGACCGAAGCCTTGGTATCCGTATTGATGGTATCGTAGTGAGGATTGTTGACGTATTTCTGCCCCTGTGTAACCGTATCGATCTTTATCTTTGTCCGTTCGCTTTCACCGGATACCGAAATTATAGGAGTCAGATTGGTTATAAAATCCGATTTGCTCGAACCTGCAGGCGTCCTCGAGCTAAAGCGGACATTGCTGTCATACATTTCCGAAAGTGTTACCGAAGGGGTGAGAGACCAGTCAATCGCAAAAGCGCTCCCGATGGGGAGAAAGGCAAGGAAGGCACTGAAAAGAATCAGGAATTTGGTCGGAAAGAGGGCATACTTCCACCTGCCGGAATACCCATACAGCGGTATCATGTGATCCCCCTCCATTTCGAAGATGCCAGCGGGCTCCCCTATTCCCTCAAAAAATTAATGCTTTAGCCCCTATTTCCCACTGCTGATCAAATACACCTTAATCTATTTAAATAGCGAATACAAATGTTTTTTGTCCCGGAAATCTTTGAGATTCAGCAACTTCGGGGACGAAATCCCCTGCCCCTTTTTCCGCCGCTATAAATAAAAAGGGGGCCTCAACATCTGAGGCCCCTGCCGTTTGCAGGACAAACGCGGACAAATCTTATCTTACGGGAGGAAGACTCTGGAGCATTCTGGAGACCTGCATATCCACGACGCGCTGCACGTCATACGGCGGAACGTTTGCCAGATCCACCAAGGCGCTCGACGACGAAGCCGTGCCATCCCTGAAGCTTTGCGTGGAGATGTCGACCCTCACCATGGCGGCATCCGCCGGAGCCACCAACCCCAATGCGGCACCGCTGCCGGCACCTATCGCCGCCCCCTGACCGGGACTGCCGAGAGCCCCCCCTATGATTGCTCCCGTGGCCGCACCAAGCAATGCACCGCCCACGACGTTTCCCGCCCTCGCTTCGGGATTATCCCGCGCCGTGGCGAAAAAGGAGATATTCAGGCCGAAATCGGCTTCGCGCTCCCGTCGAACCAGGTCATACCCCTTTTCATACAGGAGATTTTGCGACTGAGGCAGATTTTGCAGCCCGAAAGGCGTCCTGTCATCAATGCGCACAATATAGAAACGATCCTGGAGTCCTACCATCAAAGGGGCTCCCCCGGACGGTCCGACCTGCGAAGGAGCTGACGTAACGCTGTAGTAGGGAGCCGGGGTGCCTGCCACACAACCGGCGAGGAGAGCCAGGGCAAGAGCAACTCCGAATGTCTTGCACGTCCACGACAAAGCTTTCATGAGAAACTCCTCGAGTAAATGGATATAGATGGTTGGTCAACGGAATTTAGCCAATGAATAGCAGCAATACCTCCTCTTTTCAACAGAGATTATTCGCAGCGTTTTCCCCTGGGTTTTTTGCGGCCGACTTTCGCCATCAAATGTACGGATAATGACCTGTTTTGTCAGTCTCAAAGCTATCGTGAAAATGTAATATGCTGCATGGACCTTCTAGCAAATCCACCGTTGCCCCCGGGAAAAAAGACTATTATGCTTTATCCATGCGGCATCAATTTTCACCGCGTAAATTTCGGCTTCCCCTTAGCGTCCTCTCGACCGGAGGTTGCCAATGAATAAGGTAAGACTGGGCGTAAGCGCCTGTCTTCTGGGCCAGCCCGTGCGCTACGACGGGAGCCACAAGCTGGACACGATCCTTGCCGACATACTCGGCCCCTTTGCGGATTATGTACCCGTTTGCCCCGAAGTCGAGTGCGGTCTTCCCGTACCGAGGGAACCTATGCACCTGGAAGGAAGCATCGCTTCTCCGAGGCTCGTCGTCACCCGAACCCGCCTTGACCTTACCGAAAAGATCCTGTCCTGGACCGGGCGGCATCTGAAGCAACTCGAAAGGGAAAACCTTTGGGGGTTCATTTTCAAGAGCAATTCTCCCAGTTGCGGAATAGAGCGGGTCAGGATTAGCTCGCCGGAGGGATCTTCCGGAGATGCGGGGGCAGGCATTTTCGCAGCTGAGTTCATGAAGCGCTTTCCCACGGTGCCCGTTGAGGATGAACGCGGGCTCCGGGACCGGGGAGCATGGGAAACCTTCATGGAACGCGTATTCATCTTCTCGCGCTGGAGGGAACTTCTCGCAAGCGGCGGGGATCTTGCCGCGCTTATCGACTTCCATAGCCGCCACAAGCTCATATTCATGGCCCACAGTCCAAAGCACTACAGACTGCTCGGCCGGCTGGTCGGCACAGGCGGGGAAATATCTCCAAAGAAACTCTTTCATGAATACTTCACATTTATGGCGGAAGCTCTGAGCTTGAGGGCAACCCCGAGCAAGAACGCCAACGTGTTGCAGCATCTTGCCGGCTACTTCAAGAAGGTACTCTCACACGAGGAGAAAAGCGAACTTCAGGAACTCATTTCCCAATATCATGCGGGTCGCATTCCCCTTCCCATCCCGATAGCCCTCATCAACCACTATGTGAGGAAATACGATCAGCCCTACCTGCGATCTCAATACTACCTCAATCCTCACCCGGTAGAGCTGAGACTGCGAAATCACGCCCGGCATTCGGCGTCACAGCCGAGTGAGTAGACGCCCCCCCCCCGTGGAAGAGCGCATCCATTGCCATGACAAGCCGAGGCGATACCGCATCATTTCGGCAAAAAAGAGAAGGCGAAACACGAGTGTTCCGCCTTCTCTATGGTAAGCGTCTTGCGAAGACGCCGGGTTTTCAGAGCAAATACTATTTGCCCGGCATTACAGCCTTGAACAGGTGCTTGACCTGCGAGAAGCCCATCTTCCGGCGCAGCACACCCAGCTGATCCTGGAGAGGAATCTTCTTGGGGCACATGTCTTCGCAGCCGAGGAGTCCGAGACATCCGAAGATGCCGTCCTCGTTTCCGACGACCTCGAAATACTGGTCATTCGTCCTTTCATCACGCGGGTCCATCATGAACCGAGCCACGCGGTTGAAAGCAGTGGCCCCCATGAAGCCCTCGGGCAGCATGTTGGCCTTGCCGCACGCCGCAACGCAGCAGCCGCATTCAATGCACCGTTCGAGTTCGTAAATCTCGTCGGCCAGCGCATTATCCATGCGTTCTTCCGGAGCATGCGGCTCGAAAGTCTTCCTCGTGTGAACCCACGACTGAACTTTTTCGTTCATGCCGCGGAACCACGTTCCGGTGTCGACCGAAAGATCCCCGATCAGCTTGAAGACCGGCATGGGCATCAGGGTGATTTCGCTGGGCAGCTTTTTCGTTTTCGTGTGGCATGCAAGATCGGGCTTCCCATTGATCATCATGGCACAGGATCCGCAAATACCGGCGCGACACATGAAGTCGAACATGAGTGCGGGGTCCTGCTCTTCCCGGATGCGGTTGAGAGCAATATAAAGGGTCATTGCGTCGGTTTCCTCGAGGTAAAACGTATCCATGCGCGGAACCGCAGCCGTGTCCTCCGGGTTAAATCTAAAAATATTGAACTTAAGTGTCCGTCCCATTCAAACACCTCTCGCTTCGCTTAGTTGGTTTCCGGCTTTGGAGTACAAATCTCGGGATCCTCGGTGCAGATGATCTTCGATGAACCGTATCCTCTTTCACCAGGCGGAAGTTCCCAAACCTTGGAAGGCTTTTCGTATTCCAGCGTTGGGAGCGTATCGTCTTCGCTCTTCCAGTAGGCCAGGGTGCGCTTCAACCAGTCTCTGTCATTGCGTTCCGGATAGTCTTCGCGAGCATGCGCTCCGCGGCTTTCCGTACGCATCAACGCTCCATACGCCGTACACAGCGCAAGCCGGACCATTCCGGGCATACGAAGCGCCATGGAAAGTTCCGGGTTGGCTCCAACCGGTTTCGACGAGAGCCCGATCCTCTTGGCCCTGTCGTAGATCACCTGGAGATTGTCGACGGCCTTCTGCAGTTCCGCCCCGGTCCGGAAGACGGCAACCCGATCCATGAGTTCGTCACCCATGGCAGCCTTGATCTCATAGACATTTTCTTTGCCGTTCTTGCCGCTGACGAGGTTGTTGATTTTTTCCTGCTGCTTCTTGACCTCGGCCTGGATAATGGAGGTCTTGAAATCCACTTCATAGCCCTGCAGGAATTCGGATATCTTCTCACCGACGATTCTTCCAGCCACGATCGTTTCAGCCAAGGAGTTGCCACCAAGACGGTTGAACCCGTGCATATCCCAGCACGCAGCCTCGCCCGCAGCGTACAAGCCCTTGAGCCCGTAAGCCGCGCCGTCCTTGTTGGTGCGAACACCACCCATGCTGTAATGGTGGGCGGGACGGACCGGGATCATCTGCGTAATCGGGTCGACATCGAGGAACTCGTTGCAGATTTCCTCGACTTCGCGAAGCTTCGTCTTGATGTGATGAGCGCCCAGATGGCGGATGTCCAACCACAGGTGTGGACCATAGGGGCTCGGAACGCCCTTCCCAAGGCGCATATGATGAGTCATCCAGCGGGAAACAACGTCGCGCGACGCAAGTTCCTGTTTGCCCGGCTCATAGATGTGCATGAACCGTTCCCCATTGACGTCTTTGAGTGTGCCGCCGTCACCACGGCAGCCTTCCGTTACGAGGATGTTGGTCGGCACAATACCGGTCGGATGGAACTGCACAGCTTCCGGGTTTCCGAAGGGAACGATCCCGGTATCGAGCGTAACAATCGTGCCGTCGCCGTTATTGATCACGCAATTTGTCGTTTCGCGATATATCCGGCCGTATCCGCCTGTTGCGATCAGGGTCGCCTTGGCGAGATAGACACGCAGCTTGCCGGTCTTCAGGCAGCGTGCGACAACGCCCATGCAAGTCTGGCCGTCATGGATGAGCGACAGCACTTCCACACGGTCGTGGACGGTTACACCCAGATGGACGACTTCGTTGTCCATGGTGAAAAGAAGCGTGTGGCCGGTGCCATCAGAGGTGTAGCACGTCCGCCATTTGGCCGTGCCGCCGAAATCGCGGGCCGTGATCATGCCCTCCATTTCCCTCTTTTCAATCTTTTCGTATTCCTTGCCCGCTTTGTAGTAAATGCCCTTTCCAGGCACCACGCGGTTCCAGGGAATACCCCAGAAGGCCATTTCCCGCACCGCGACCGGCGCCGTCTCCGCAAAAAGACGCGCGACTTCCTGGTCGCAACCCCAGTCGGAGCCTTTGACCGTATCGGCAAAGTGCACATCAGGGCAGTCGCCTTCGCCTTTACAGCAGTTTCCAAGCGATGCCTGCATGCCGCCCTGGGCGGCCGAAGAGTGGGAACGTCTCGGCGGAACAATGCTGAGACAGATGGTCTCAAAACCTGCTGAGGCCGCTGCAACAGCCACTCGCTCGCCTGCCAAGCCCGCTCCGACGCACAAGAGATCAGTATAGAAGGTATCCAATTTTCAGCTCCTTACATTGCTTTGACTAAGAAGAAGAAGGTGAACAACGTCACTAAACCAATCCCAATCATGATCACAGTGAGCTTGTTCTCGAAGCCGTGCAGCACTTTTCGATTGGCCCTCTTGATGTAGCCCCATTTTACGCCTATCCTGTAGATGCCGATGCCGACATGCAGCTCAATCATCGGGAGCAGGAAAAGGTAGAAAAGAAGCCACCATCCGCCCTGAATCCTATGGGCGCTCTTTGCCGCGGTGATCGGCAGGTCGGTAAGGACCGTCCACATGTGGATGCAGCCCATAATCAGGATAATGAATGCGGTTACCGCCTGAATTATCCACAGCCAGGTATCGGTGTGGTTGAAATTGACGGTATGCCGCCACATCGCCTTCTGCTCACGGGCGCGGAAGGGGAGCTTGCGGGCGGCCAGCACAAAATGGAACACCATTGTCAGAGCAATCAGCGGGCCACCGAGCTGTGCCATATACGTGGCTTCGAAGAAGTAGGCAATGAGGTTCATTACCCGGCCTCCTCCGAGGTCAAGGTTGACACTAGCTACCAGAATCATATGGCACCACATGAACGCCACGAGCCCGACTCCGGTAAGCATTTGGAGGAAATCCAAATACGCCTCAGTTCGTACAGGTTCTACTCGAGCAATTGTTTGATCCGCCATCATCTGTCTGTAACTCCTGAATAGCTGTTGTGAAGTGGGTTTGAAAGAAACTTGGGTTCGCGCGTATCATTGAGGAAATGACAAATCGGCCAAAAAGTCAAGTACTTTTTATCACAACTATTAGCGGATCGAGAGCCGGGATTTAGTCTTCATCCCCGCAGCCACTCCTGCTTTGACATTCCTATAGAGCAGCCGCTCTTCTAAGCTTCGGGAATGAGCGTTTTCCATCGGTTTGCATAATACGTTGTAACAACTCCATTTTCGATAAAAGCGGAAGGATCGAATACACATTATTATGTGCATATTTTCTTTTGAATTACCCAGAAGTGCTCGAATCCGCGCGCATAAGATTTGCACAATCCACAGCCAGGGCACGCATTTGGGTGCGCTGCCGTCCATGCGAATGCACCGGCCGGCACCCGCTACGCACCCTATGCGGATATCCATTTCGCCGGCTCTTTTCCGGGGACTGCCACAGCTCAGTTCCGCAATGAAATTGGATGCTTCTCGGGAAACCATTTCTTTGAAAAACAGATTCGACAAAGGGCGTGCGAGGTTTGGCACAAAGCACAAACTCCGAGTGATTTTTTTAGAAGGCGCACGCGGCAGGGGAGCCGGAATGATAACGCCCGGTCATCGGGAACTTCCCGGGCGCAAACGGCGGCCAGGATATGGCATGAACCCGTTTTTTTCGACTACTCTGGCATTGCACCTGCTTTCAGCGGAATTGGGAAAGTTGGGTATTCATACCAATGAGCGTTCAAGATGATGCCAGGCTTTCAGACCGTGGGGAGCCTGCTCCCCACACCCCACACGCAGCTGCGCTGCTCATTTTGGCGCTTGCGGCGGGCCTGACGCGCGCGCGTAAGGCGGCGACAGAAATCCCGAGGGGGCGCGGGGGAAATCATTTCCCCCGCTCTTTTCCATTTAGTTTTATCTTGAACGCAATTTCGTATCACAGGGGCGCGCATTTGGCTCAGCTTCGAAAACTGAGCGTTCTCCTTTGAATTCGCTACACAAACGGGCGGGAGAATGCTAAAAATTTATTGCCCCACCTTTCGTGAAGTTATCTGATCACCAGGCTATGCAACTTGGAGGTTACGGATGCTTGTAAAGAACTGGATGACTAAGAACGTTGTCACGATAGAGCAGGACGACTCGATGCAACAGGCCTTGGCCCTCATGAAGGAAAACGACATAGGAGTGCTTCCGGTAATGAATAGTGGGGTCATGGTCGGCATTGTTTCAGACACCGATCTGAAACGCGCTTCGGCATCCGATGCAACCATGCTCGACACGCATGAGTTGCTCTACCTGATCTCCAAGATCAAAATAAGCGAAATCATGACCAAAAAAGTCATCACCGTGCCGGAAGACTTCACCGTCGAGGAAACAGCCCAGGTGATGATGGAACACAACATATCGGCTGTCCCCGTTACGGATCAAAACGGCAAGCTCGTAGGGATCATCACCAGGCACGATCTGTTCAAGATTTTGATTTCCCTGAGCGGCCTCGGCAAACGGGGAATCCAGTTCGCTTTTCTCATCGACGACGTCTCCGGCTCCATAAAGAGCCTTACCGATGTGATCCGCCGCTACGACGGCCGGATAGCCAGCATCCTGAGTTCCTACGAATATGCCCCTCCCGGCAAGCGGATCGTCTACATCCGGATCTATGAAGTCGACAGGTCCAGGCTCCCGGAACTTATCCAGGAATTCCGGGATAAGGGCACCCTGATCTACCTTGTCGATCACCGCCAGAACAAGCGAAAGATATACCACGACATCATGGCCTGAGAAGAAGCAGGCCTGCGTTTCTCCGCACAAAAGACAAACGGTCCGCTCTGCCGGATCGTTTGTCTCCGCAGCCAAAGGCTTTTTCCGCTTCCCTTTCAGCAGGCGCCGCCCGATCTCACCTCACGCAAGTATCCCCCGAATGGTAACAAGGAGTTCTTCGGCCTCCGGCGGCTTTTCGATGTATGCGGCCGGTTCCGGGATCTTGACCCCTTCGAATTCATCCACGACTTTCTGGGAATGGAAAAAGGTCTTCTTGGACAGCGCCGACACCATAATGACCGGGATGTTCCTCATTTCCGGGTCCTTTTTCACTTCGCGGTACATGAAGATTCCGCTCTCCCTGGGCATCATGATATCCATGATTATCAAAGCCGGCTTTTCCTTTCGCGCCATCTCCAGCCCCTCACGCCCGTCCTTGGCCGTGACCGGCTTAAAGCCGCTGGTCTCCAGGAGCGTTGTCATAAACACTCGGATATCCTGCTCGTCATCGACTACCAGTATTTTTTTCACCATGTCCGAAACCCTCCAGGCCGGTCGGAAAATCGGGACCCCCACCGACGCTTTCTCGACTTATCGAATCAACGCCTCACATAAGGCCTTGTTGCCTCCAAGACATTCGTGCGCCCGGTTCAGCCGCGACCGGTATCACCCCCGGATCGGAAGCGTAAACTGGTTCAGGGGATTGCGGATCGCCATAACATGGCAGTGGGCATACCTCGAAACCCGCGCCACAGTGCTTCCCCGTTCTTCCCGCTCCGAATCCGAATTGCCCAGAGCACCCATGACGATCAGGTCGATCTCGTTTTTTTTGGCGTAACGTATGATCTCGACATCGGGAGCCCCGCATGCCACGAGGAACTCGTACCGCTCATAGCCCTGCATTCGCCCCTCGTAGGCGTTTTTGAGCCTGCCCAGCGCCTCTTCGGCGATTTTCGGATCGTAGAATGCCTGCCCGTTCATATCGCCGCCCTTGGGGATGTCTTCATCCACGACATGTTTTGCGTACTGAAACGGAGAATGAGGCACATGCAGGATGGACAGCTTCGCGCCGTATTTCTTTGCAAGGCCAAGCGCGTGCAGGAAGGCGATGTTGGCGTCATCGGAAAAGTCCGTACAGAAAAGAATTTTCTTATACTCAAACATTGTTCTCTCCTTTCGTTGCATCAGGCGACCGCCACGTCCGACATCGCACAGAGTTCTCCTTTCGCCCTTTCCCGCACAGGGCGATATCCCCTGCAGGAAGTCTGACTGCAAATGTTGCCCCTTTGCCCTTTTCCGAGAAGACCGACACCTCTCCTCCGTGCTCGAGAACGATTTTCTGAACGATCATGAGGCCGAGTCCGGTGCCTCTGGTGCCTTTCGTACTGAAGAATGCCTTGAAGATCTTTTCCTTTATTTCTTCGGAAAGCCCGCAGCCCGAATCGATCACCCGGTACTCGACTCCACCGCCCTCGATGAGGGCGGTGCTGAGGACGACCTCCTTGGGGTTCCCCGAATTTTCAACGTCAAGGCAGGCATCGAAGGCATTCCCGAGAAGATTCAAAAGGCAGCAATGAATCGCGTCCGGGTCCAGGCTGATTTCCTTGATACGTTCATCGAGCCGGACCGTCAGGTTGATCCCGCACTCACGGGCACGCTCCTGCATGAGCAGATGCAGATCGGATGCAACCCGGTTCGGATTTATCCTCCGGTATTCCGGTTCCCGTTCCTTGGAGTAGTTCAGCAGATCCAGCGCAAGGTTTTTTATCTTTTCGACATTGCCCTTTACCATCGCCCAGCCCTGGGTGAGATACTTTTGACTGCCCAGTTCCATGCCCTTTTCCACAACGAAGATGCCGCCGTTGAGTCCGCCTATGATGTTTTTGATCGCATGAGCCAGGGTTGCTACCGTCTGGCCTATGGCGGCCAGCCTTTCCGTTTCGATCAGCCGCTGCGATTTTTCGAGGACGAGCTGCTCGAGCCCCTGCGTGTATTCGCGGAGCTTTTCCTTCATCCAGATCCGTTCCCGGGCCCTTTGGAGCGCAATCCGGAGCGCCGCGTCGTTAATCGGTTTGGTAATGAAATCGACCGCTTCGAACTGGATGCTCCTGATTGCAAGTTCCAGGTCCCCGTGCCCCGTGACCATGATGACCTCGGTTTCAGGCATCTCTTTTTTGATCCTTTGCAGCAGTTCGATCCCGTCCATTCCCGGCATTTTGACATCCGTCAGGACAACCGGGGGACGATGCTTCCGGACGATATCGAGCGCCTCTTCGCCCGAGGCGGCCGTCAGAACCCGGTAGCCCCAGTCGGCGAGCGAAATGCCGAGGACTTTCCGAATCCCCTCCTCATCGTCCACGAGCAGAATAGGGTTTATCATCAGGCCTCACCCGCGGCGGGAAATCGAATGATGAATGTAGCGCCTTCGTTTTCCCTGGTCTCGACTTCTATCGTTCCTTCATAGTCCTGCACGATGCCGTAGCTTATCGAAAGACCCAAACCGGTTCCGCGGCCAACCCGCTTCGTGGTGAAAAACGGTTCGAAAATCTTGTCGAGCACCGATTTGGAAATGCCCGTCCCGGTATCCGACACCTCCACGCGAACCTTGCCCCTATCGAGCAGGGTTTTCAATGACACCCGCTTTTCAATGTCGCCGTTGCACATCTTTTCGCACCGATCCTCGATGGCGTCCCGGGCGTTGATCAGCAGGTTTATGAAGACCTGCTCGAGCCTGTTGCTGCTGGCGAGAACCGGCGGCAGATCCGGCGCCAGGTTCTTTTCCACTTCGATCTTCCTCAGCTTCAGCTGCTGCATGAAGATCTGGAGGGCCTTCTCCAGGGCCTCGTTTACGTCCACCCTGTCCCTTTCCACCTCCGATTTGCGTCCGAATTCCCGGAGGTGGTTGATAATGCAGGACGCCCTGTCCACATGGCTGTCGATCTCCGCCGCCATTGTCTTGAGGACGTCTTCCCTGATGGGCTCGCTCCTGCTGATCTTGCGCACCAGGAAACTGCTCGCCGTCTTCATCACGGAAAGCGGCTGGTTGAGCTCATGGGCTATCGCGGTCGCCATCTCTCCCAGGGTGGCCATTTTGCTCGCCTGGATCAGGTGCTGCTCGGCCATGAGCCGTTTGGTGATATCGCTCGTGGTGACGAGAAACGCATCCCTGCCGAGATACTCCGAAGGAGAGATGCGGATATTCACATAGATGGCCCGTCCGTCCTTGGTCACGTGCCGCACATTGGTGAGCGCGTCGGATCTTTTGATGTTCTGCGTGACTTCACCGTTCTGCTCGCCTTCGAGAATGTCCCGGAAATGCTCGCCCAAAAGTTCCGACTTTTCGTAACCGTAGACGGCAAAGACCATTTCGTTGCAGTCGAGTATTTTGAGTTCACGATCGAGAACGAAGAGTGGATTCGGGATATTGTTGAAAATTTCCCTGTATTTCTTTTCCGATTTCACGATTTCTTCTTCGAGCGCCTTGCGTTCGGTGACATCGACGCTCATTTCCATCACGGCGCTGATTTCCCCGCGACTGTCCTTGAGAGGCGAAGTCCTGCATATCCATGTCGATGCCTTCCCGTCGGCGGTGGTGCCGGCTTCCTCACTGAGATGGGACTCTCCATCGGCGAAGGTCTTCAGAACCGGGCAGTATTGACAGACCTCTTTTCTGCCCTTGTAGATCTCGTAGCAGCGGCCGCCGGGCCGAGGATCGAAAGCGCGCGCGAACTCGCGGTTGTAGCGGACAATCGTGAGTTCCCGGTCCTGCACGGTGATGTAGCACGGCACCTGCTCGAAGAGTTCCTGGTACTCGTTTCTCTGCCGGTTCAGCTCTTCCTGTTTTTCGTCGATCTGCCCCGCCATGGCGTCGATCGCGTGGGCGAGCTGACCTATCTCGTTTACCCAGTGAGGACGGAATTCATGCCGGTACTCACCCTCGGCGATATTGCGCGTCCACGCGATCAGTTTCCTGATGGGACGGTTGACGAAAAACAACAGGAACCCGACGATTATCGCGGAGGTTGCAAGAAAGCTGATCACCGCCAGGATTATGATTCTTTCTTCGTATGTCCGTATCGCCCTGTCGGTTTCCTTCAGGGAAACGACCACGTCGAGCGCCCCGAGGACCGTCTTGTCCGGAGGATGGACGTGGCAGGCCTCCGACGCGCAGCTCGGCTCGTTGTAGATCGGGCTGATGATGCCGAGCTGCCTGTGCCCGTCGGGCGACCGGAGGATACGCGTTCTGGCGGATGCGGCCAGGTCCTTCAGGGGCGGGTCCGTCCTGTGGCAGATGTCACAGGCTTCCGCCTTTATGCTGGTTGTCTGGTCGACCTCGCCCGGAAGGCTCGAGAACTTGATCTGCCCCTGCTTGTTGTAGATACGGATGTTGTCGATACCCTCCTGCGATCCGATATTCCTGGTTATTTCATCGAGATCGTTACGCGAATTGAGCATCATGGCGTAATGGGTGCCCAGCCTGATCGTATTGCCCAGCCTGTCGCAAGACTCGATGATGGATTGCAGCGTGCTCTCTTTCTGATAGTTGATATTGAAATAGGCCCAGATGAAGATGCTGACGGACAGCACCAGTCCGACCAGAACGATCAGCCTGGAGATCAGGCTCCTGTAGATCCCGACTGCACCTTCGAACATGGCCCGCCCTCTCTAAACCGGTGATGCCGGGTGCTCATGTAACAAAGAACGCTTTTGAAAAACGTGGGAAACTGCGCCCCACTCACATCCCTCGCCGCTACGCGGTTCATTTTGGCGCTTGCGGGGGATTCAGGGCTTGTCCGTAAATAAAACCTTTGCGCTCGCATCCGGCTTTTTGCCTGCTTCGACCGCTCCTCAATCGCAAAATTCTCGACGTAGCCCAACTACACCTGCGGTTTTGCTCAATCGTTGCAGCCAAATCAGACTCAATATCCGGCGCGAATCCCTAAAAGCCTATTTACGGACAAGCCCTTATTCCAGTGCCGCATCCAACATCGCCATTACCCGCCGGTCGCCGTAGCCCCGGACGACCGAAGCGCTGTTCGGGCAGACGGCGGCGCATGCCCCGCAGCCCTGGCAGGCCAGTTCGTCAACCTCGATAATGTCCTCCTCGTCGTTGCGCTTCCGTGCATCGTAGGGACAGGCGGCGATGCAGCTTTCGCAAAGGGAGCACAGGCTGTGCCGCACCTCGGCCGTCACGTTCGCGGCAGGAACGCGCTCCCGGCTGATAAGCGCTAGCGCGCGCTGCGCCGCGGCCTGCGCCATGGCTACAGACTCCGCAACGGACCTGGGCGAGTGCGCCACGCCGGCCAGAAACACCCCGCGTTTCCGGGAATTGACCGGCAGCCACTTGTACTCGGCCTCCTGGAAAAACCCGTCTTCATTGACCTCTATGCCGAAGATCTCAGCAAGGCCCTTGCCGTTGCCCGGCGCGATGCCGGTGCTCAAGACGAGGAGGTCGGACTCGAACACGATTTCGCGCCCGAGGATGGGATCCATTGCGCAGAGCCGAACCTTGCCCGCTTCGCCCAGGGAGCATTCCGGTTTTCGGTCGGGCGAATACCGTATGAACATAATCCCGGCCCGCCTTGCCTGCGTGTAATATGTTTCCAGAAAACCGTAGGTCATGATGTCTCTGTAGAAGATGCAGACGTCCAGGTCGGGATTCGCCGCTTTGAGGCGAAGGGCGTTCTTGAGCGCCGTGGCGCAGCAGACCCTGCTGCAGTAGTTCCTTCCCTCCTCGCGCGAACCGACGCACTGAATCATGGCAACGGCCTTGAGCCCGGCGGGGTCGAGCCGGCCGTCGGCCAGACGATCTTCCAGCTCGAGCTGCGTAAGGATCGAATCGCTTTTCCCGTAAAGGTAGGCCTCGGTTCGGGCCTCGCCTCCACCGCTGGCAAGAATCACGGCCCCGTGCTCCACAACCGCGGGATCGTTGCCCGACTGATCCAACGTTGTCAGGAAGTTGCCGCCCAACCGCTCCGAGTGCACAACGGAAGCACTTTTGCGAAGGGTGATCCGGGGATGGCTTTCCACCCGCGCAATTGTTTCTTCCAGCAGCCCCTTTGCGGAAAGTCCCTCGATGGTGTGGTGGATTCGCAGAGCAAGACCTCCGAGATTTTCCGTCTTTTCGACCAGATCGACCTCGAAGCCCTGATCCGCTATCGAAAGGGCCGCGGTCATTCCCGCGATGCCTCCTCCCACCACCAGGGCGCGCTGAACCACAGGCTGATCGGACCGGACGACGGGCTCCGCGGAAAGAAGCCCTTGCAGCGAAATCTTGAGAGCGGCCTCCATGCGCTTCACGGCATAATCCCCACTGTCGGGGGCAGCGCCCAAAGCCGCGGAACGGATATCCACCACGTCCATGAGGCTTCTAGGAAGCCCGATCCGGCGGCTGAGTTCCGCCAGCTTGCCCCCGTGCATGCACGGAACGCAGGCTCCGATGACCACCGCGTTGGCGCCGCTTTTTTCCAGGGCCTCGGACATGGTGTCCCATCCCGACTTCGTACAGATTCTTTCGATTTCCAGGACGCGGAGCCCCGGAGCCCACTCCGGCAACGCCGCGCGCAGAGCGGCGACCTCTCCGGCGAGCGAATTCCCGCAGGCGCACAGGGCAAGCGCGACCCGTGGAATCTCCCTGGAAACGTCGCGCAATGCCGCTTCCGGCCGCTCTGCGGCCATCAGGCTTCCGCCCTTGGAATGAATCAGCTTCGATGCTTCGCAGGAGGCGGCTCCGGCCTGAATCACGGATTCCGAGATATCTTTGAACCCGGAGAAGGAACCGCCCGAGAAAACGCCGTTCCTGCTGGTCCGGCCCGGAGCAAAACCGTCCGTCCGGCAAAATCCCCAATTGTTTCGTTCGATTCCTGCAATGCTCGCCAGCACTTCGGAATCGGCGGGAGGTCTTTGCCCCACCGCCAGAACGACGAGATCGAAAACCTCATCGCGTTCCCGGCTCTCGGCGTCGGCATAGTGGAGCCGCAGACGGCCGCCTTCGTGAGGTTCGACCGAGTGGACGCGGCTTCTCACGAACCGCACCCCCGCTTCCCCCTCCGCGGCGTCGCGGTAGCGCTGGAAATCCCTGCCGAAAGTCCGCATGTCCATGTAGAAGATGGCGGTGTCCACGGCCCCCCCGCTCCTGTCCTTTGCGAGAAGCGCCTCCTTGATCGAAAACATGCAGCAAACCGACGAGCAATAATCCGCCTTTTCCTGGAGGTTCCTGGACCCGACACACTGCAGCCAGGCGATCTTCCCGACCGGTTGGCCGTCGGGACGGAGCAGCCGCCCTCCGTTGGGGCCGGTGCCGCTGATCAGCCTCTCGAACTCGATGCTCGTGACGACATTGGGCAGGACCTTGTACTCATACGTGTTCGAACCCTCGCACGGGTCCGCGAACCCGGATCCCGCCGCCATGATCACGGCGCCGACCTGGACCGTGCGCTCGGGAGACTTGACCGTGCCGTCGTATTGCTGGACCACTTTCGCTATCATCGCGTTGATGTCAAAAGGCTTCATCAGGTAGTCGAGCGCGCCGATCTTGAGCGCCTCCACGGCGTTTTCGACCGTCGCGTAGGCCGTCATCATGATCACCGGCAGGCTCTCCCGCATCTGCTTTGCGACCTTGAGGACCTCGACGCCGTCCATGCCGGGCATTTTGATGTCGAGCAGCATGAGGCCGTATTCGTTGCGGGCGAGCAGTTCCACGGCCTCTTTTCCCGACCCCGCCATGTCGACGCTGAACCCCTCCGTCAGGAGCCATTCCTTGAGCGAGTCCCGAACGACCAGTTCGTCGTCCACCACCAGAACGCGAAACGCCCTCCGGGCTTCCAATCCGAGATCTATCGCCCCGGTCGGGCAGGCCTTCTCGCATTCGCCGCACCGGTTGCACGCGCGCGCGTCGATCACAAAGCAATTGGGTATGCTGTGAGGTACGGGCAGGTGGACTGCCTTCCTGCGGGTCAGGCCCGCATTGAATTCGTCAGGGACCTCGATGGGACAGATTTCCGCGCATTTTCCGCAGCCGATGCATTTTGCCGGATCTACGCTCGACGGGATGGTCGTCAGCGTAACGCGAAAATTGCCGGGTTCGCCCTCGATGCCGACCATCTCGGTCCCGAGCATCAACTCGATGTTTTCGTGGTACAACCCTCTCCTCAGGCAGAACTGGGATGAGGCATCCCGGTCCGTCATGGGGAGCATCCTGCACATGCCGCAGTGATCGGTGGGAAACTGATAATCCAGCTGGCTCAGTATTCCCCCCAAACCCGGCGACTTGTCTATCAGGTACACACGGTGATTCATCTCAGCCAGATCGAGGGCCGACCTGATTCCGCTGATGCCGGCTCCGATTACCAGGACTGAACCGATTTTCGTATTCATAAAACTCCCCCGAGTTAGATCTTTCCCCCGGTCACTTCCGAAAACTCCCGCTCGCGGAAAACGGACAGGGGCGGGTCGTCTTCCGGGCTCAGGCCCGGGGTGTAGTCGAACGCGCTCTGCGTGGCATGGGCAATAGTCCGGAACAGCTCCATCACCGGCACGCCGTTCGGACAGGCATTCGAACACTGCCCGCAGCCGATGCATGCGGTGCTCATGTGTGCCATCCGGGTAAGGTGATAGAAGACCGTGTCGGTCGGCATCTTGATGGCGCCCTTCCGCTTCGCCCAGCGGAAATACTGCACGGGTTCGTGGTCGAAAACGTCGGTCGTGAACACGCACTCCCGGCAGTAACACACGGGGCAGGCCACCCTGCAGTTGTAGCAGTTGACGCAGTTGGCCAGATAGCCCATCAGCTTTTCGACATCCGAGACGGCCGCGCCGGTGGCATCGAACATCCGGTCGCGATAGTCGATGCGCTCCTTTATGAGCCGTTCCACGGCGGATATCCTCTCCCCGGGAACCGCGCTTTGCGCCAGCTCAAGCAGCGCGAGGGCCTTTTCGCCGCGCTCGGAATTCGCTATGAGCGAAAACGATTCGTTCATGTCCTGACCGAGAAATCCAATGACCACATCGGCCGCCTCCGGCACCGGGTGCTCGCAGGACTTGCATGCCGGGGAGATTTCCGGCCCGCTCCATGCGGCCTTCCCGGACGCCATCCTGTAGAACTGAAGCGTCGAAGCGCCGTTTTCAAAAGAGTCCGCAAACTTTGCATAATCCGTATTGCCGAACGTCCCGAGGCAGTCCATGCCTATCAGCAGGACTTCGTCTAGGCTGCCCTGTTTGAGTTTGACGAGTTCGACGAAGGCCCTGATTTCGCATGGGCGCAAGACCGCCGCGGTCACGGCGCCCGAAGGCTTCCGGCTGAGGCGCGACAGAATCTTTGCCCCGTTCAGCGGGAAAGCCGGGGCAAGGGGATCGGCGCCTTCGAGCTTTTCCGGATCGGCCACAAGCGCCGGCATGATCGCACGTTTCATCTGCAGATGTTCCGGGACGAGCACAGCGGACACTCCGTTTTTTTGAAGCAGAACTCTGAGGAAGCCCTTGAGGGCTTCAACAGGATTTTGGTCTTCCACCTTCAGCTTTACCGACATGGCCATGGTTTTCTCCAACCTCAAGATTTCCGATCCGCTACAGGACCATTTGCGAGCGCAGCGCATTCGGGCCGATGGACTTCACCTGAGAGACGAAGGCCCCGACCGTAGCGGCAAAATCGATCCCCTCGCTTGCCCCTATCCACGTCATCTTGAGCCTCCGCTCGTCGAAGCCCACTTTCGGAAGGATTTGCTGCAAAAGTTTGATCCGACGCCGCGCTTTCAGATTTCCATTGATATAATGGCAGTCCCCCGGATGGCATCCGCTCACCAGGACGCCGTCGGCCCCTTCGAGCAGCGCCTTGATGACGTACTTCGGGTCCACCATTCCGGTGCACATCATCCGTATCATTCGCATGTTGGGCGCCTGAATCAGCCGCGAGGTTCCGGCCAGGTCCGCCGCCGTGTAGGTGCACCAGTTACAGACAAAGGCGATGATTGTCGGCTCGTATTCGCCCATCGTTTCTCCCCCCTGTTCACATCGCTAAACGATATCGTCAAGAATGCCTTCGATTTCCGCGAATATCTGCTTCTGCGTAAAATGCTTCACCCGCGCGGCGCCGCTGGGGCAAAAACCCGCACAGCTGCCGCAGCCCTTGCACACCGCCTCGTTGACCTCGGAGATTCCCAACCGCTCGTTGAATTCGATTGCCGAGTAGGCGCAAAGCTTGATGCAGGTCTGGCAGCCTTTGCAGATGGCGGGATCTATCCACGCTGTCACCGCCGAGACCGCCACTTTGCCTCTCGCGGCAAGGGCCAGCGCCTGCGCGGCGGCGCCCGACGCATGCGAGACCGTGTCGGGAATGTCCTTGGGACCCTGGCACGTCCCAGCGAGGAAAATTCCGTCGGTCGCGGTGGAAAGCGGTCCGAGCTTGGGATGTTCTTCCAGGAAGAAGCCGTCTCCGCCCTGGTTTATGCCAAAAATGCGGGCGACTTCGGGGGCGTTCTTGCGGGCCTCCATGGAGGTGCACAGCACCGCCATGTCCACCGGAACCTGAATGTGCCGGCCGATAAGCGTGTCTTCGCAGTGCACGACCAGCCGGTCCTCACCCGCGTCGTTCGTTTCCCGCCGTATCCGTCCCGGTTTCCCGCGAACGAACGTGACACCCTCTTCCTGAATCCTCCAGTAGAACTCCTCATAGCCTTTGCCGTAGCACCGCAAATCCATGTAGAAATTGTAGACCTGGGTGTCGTGACCGACTTTTTCCTTGATCAGGTGCCCGTATTTCAGGGCATACATGCAGCACACGCGCGAACAGTAGCGGTTGAAGTTGATATCGCGGCTGCCCGCGCAGTGGATGATCGCGATGCTTGAGGGCTTTTTGCCGTTTTTCATGAGAATCCGACCGCCGGTCGGCCCGACGGCGTTGTTGAGCCGTTCGAACTCAAGGCCCGTGTAGACCTCATCGTAGGTACCGTACCCGTATTGCCTGAGCGGAGTGGGGTCCATTATGTCGAAGCCGGTGGCGAGTATGATCGAGCCGACATCAAGCTGGAGTTCCTCGGGCTTCATGGAATGATCCACCGCCTGCCGTTCGCATGCCCGCTCGCATTCCATGCACTCGCTGCACACGGCGCAATTGAGGCAGCGCCCGGACTCATGGCGCGCCTCCTCCTCGGTCATCGCCAGGCTCATCTCCGCAAAGGGTCCCTTCGTGTATTTCAGCGGCGGCCGCTCGGGAGCGGGGCTTATCACCGGTTTGCCATCGACGCCGTCCGAACCCGCATCCGGCCCCTCGCCTCTCAAACGCCTGTCGATAGCCTCAACCGCATTGCGGGCCGCGGCGACCGCTTCGATAACCGTTGCCAGCCCGCTCACCGCGTCTCCCGCGGCAAAGACGTCCGGAGCGGAGGTCCGCATGCTGCCTTCTTCGACCAGCACCCTGCCCTGCTTCCCGGCTTCTACGCCATCCACGCTGAGCTTGGATGCGCCCTTTGCTCCGATTCCCAGAAAGATTGCCTTAAAGCCCCGCTCTCTGAGCTCGTCGAGGCTGAAATCCTTACCAAGCCTTTTGCCCGTTTCGACTTCGGCGCCCAACCGCAGGATATTTTTGATCTCACGGTCCAGGACATCGCGAGGCAGCCGTTCCTCGGAAATCCCGTATCGAAGGATGCCCCCAAGGAGCGGCTGGGACTCGAAAAGAGTCACGCGGTAGCCTTTGAGCCCGAGGTAATACGCCGCTGTAAGCCCGGCCGGCCCAGAACCCACGACGGCAACGCTTTCGGGCCTGCCCACGATTTCCGGCAGCGGAAGCTCTTCGAGATTCACCCGGTCCGCGGCAAAACGCTTCAGATCCTTTATCGCCACGGCGGAATCGACCTCGGACCTGCGGCAGGAAGACTCGCAGGGGTGAGGACATACGCGGCCGAGAACGCCCGGCAGAGGCAACCGCTCCATAATCAGCTGAACGGCTTCCCTGTATTTTCCCTGTCCCACGAGTTGCACGTATCCCTGGACGTTTACGCCCGCGGGACACGCGATCCGGCAGGGCGCCGGATCGCGCTTGTCGATCGCATACGTGATCGGCACGGCCTGCGGAAAGTACCGGTAGACCGCCTTGCGGTTGCCGAGCTTTTCATCGAATTCGTTTGGAACCGTCACGGGACATTTTTCGGCGCAGATGCCGCACCCCGTGCACCTGTCCTCCCTTATGTAGCGGGGCTTGCGGTTCAGGCGCACGGTGAAGTTCCCCACAAACCCCTTCACCTCGGTCACTTCCGAGTAGGAAAGCAGGTTTATGTTGGGACTCTGGCTGACCGCGACGGTCTTGGGAGTCGAAATGCACGCGGCGCAGTCCAGCGTGGGAAAGGTCTTGTCGAACTGCACCATGTGACCGCCAATGGAAGGCTCCTTTTCCACGAGGTGCACCCGGTACCCTGCCCTGGCGATGTCAAGGGATGCCTGGATTCCGGCAATTCCCGCCCCGACGACGAGCACGTCCGGTTTGACGCTTACTTCCCGGCTCGTGAGATGCTTGTGGAAATTCACCCGGTTGATGGCGGCGGCAACGAGGCTCTTTGCCTTCCGCGTTGCTTCTTCCGGGTCTTCGGTTACCCAGGAGCAGTGTTCCCGTACACATGCCTGCTGAAAGTAATAGGGATTCAGGTGAGCCCGCTCGCAGGCCGTCTGGAAAGTCTTTTCGTGGAGCCTCGGGGAGCAGGCCGCGACCACAACCCTGTTCAGGCGCAGCTCGCGAATGTCCTTCTGGATCATTTCCTGTCCCGGATCGGAGCACATGAATTTGTAGTCCCTTGCAACGACTACGTTTCCGAGGCCTCCGGCGAATCGGACGACCTCCTCCACGGACACTTTGCCGGCGATGTTCGTGCCGCAATGACAGATGTAAAAACCGATTCTGGCGACCATCATGCAACCTCGAAGGTTCTTGGATCAGTTTCTCCGCCCATGATCATACCGGTGGCCCCTTGTCTTCAGTCTCCTGTTTCCACGCAATCTTCATGGCCTTGTCGAAGGGGCACTCGGCGCAGTCGTAATCCCGCTCGCACAGCTTGAAGTTCACCACTTTGGCTTTCATCCAGACGCACTCTCTTTCGCCCGAGTCGAAAACCTCCGATTTTTTCCCATTTGGGTGCCGGTTCTGCATGACTGACCACAGCTCATTGATGTGTTTTCAGATCGTGCATTGCTTCGGGAATGCAGTTCGCTTTCGCGTGCCCCCGGAT
>JAJFVB010000251.1 GCA_021372055.1 Desulfobacteraceae bacterium
TATCCGAGCAGTTTTGCCTCCTTTTCCGCCGCAAGGAGGGCCGCGCGGTTGCTCCCGACGACGAGATTGTGGACCGTCGAGAAGACGACGTCGCCCGGTTTCGGTGTTTCTTCGATACTTCCCTGGGCACCCGCCCTGAGCAGTTCGCAGACCGCCTTCGGCAACCGGTCGGAAAGAGAATATTTTTCGACTATCCCGACGCATTCCGCAAACGTGCTCGGGTCGGGCACCGTGGGGCCGGAGGCGATCACGTCGAGGGGGTCGCCGACCACATCGGAGAGAAACAGCGAAACAACCGTGGCGGGAAAGGCCAGCTTCGCGAGTTGCCCCCCCTTGGCGACGGAAGTGTGTTTCCGCATGGCGTTGAGTTCGTTGATTGTCGCTCCCGATTGAAGCAAGAGCTGCGTTGCCTCCTGCTTTTCAGCAAATTGGAGCGGCGGGCGCGGAGCCGGAAAAAGAGCGCTTCCGCCACCGGAAAAGGCACACAGGAGAAGATCGTCCTCGGACAACTCCCCCAGACGGTCGAGGATCAGCCGGGCCGCCTGGAGCCCCGCGCCGTCCGGGACGGGATGAGCGGCCTCCATGACCCGGATTCTCGCCAGCGGGAGTCCATGGCCGTACTTCACGATGATCCACCCGCCGGTCAAGCGGTCACCGAGGATCTCTTCAAGCGCTTTGGCCATGGGGGCCGTGCCTTTCCCAGCCCCCGTCACGAACACCCTTCCGAACCGGTCCAGGTCGTAGGAGCGCTCTCCCACGCGGAGGACGTTTCCCCTCCGCTCGACATGCCGTTTCACCGCCTCCTCGGGGTCCACCGCGCGCACTCCGGCGAGGAAAATTCTCTCCAGCGCAACTCTCATGTTCTCTTCCATGCAACTCTCCTCGTGCCGCATTGCGTTCAGCTCGGGGCTCCGGGCCGTAAGCTCTTGGCGCCGCGCCCCTATACTATTTCCGGAAGACCCATCGCAGAGACATATACATTCTGAAAATCGGCTCCGCCGCCGGTTCGACGAAGCGAACCCGGCAGCTATCGCCTATGCAATCGACTTTCGCGAAGAGTTGATTCTTTTTCCGATGACCAGCATCGGCAAAACCTCGGCACGGGAAAAAGATTGAAGACAGGATTGGGCCCTCTCAGGAGAAATACCCAATCTTCCAGGGAGCATGGCCGAAATCTCCCGCAGGAACGCCCACGCCGGCACACCTGCTCAAAGCTTTTCCCTTCCCAGTCGATCCCGAATAGGTAGGATGATAGGCTGAATTGATGAGCAGTGTCAACCGGATTTCCCGGCAATAATTCATGAAAGCAGATCCACCGGCGCGTTCGGATCGAGGTTGTCCGCACCTCTGATCTCCGGTGGCGGAAGGCCACGGGAACAGGGCTCGCAACGGGCCGCCGCCGCGAAAAGCGAGACCGCGAACCTGAGCGGTTGCCCTGCCCGTTTACAGAAGGGAGGACCTCACGATTTGGATTTTCTCAACTCCATTCCGATCTTGAAGGCCGGGCCGATCGGGCCTCCCAGTCTGAAGTAGGACTTATCGGAGCCGGAAATGTAGACGAGAGGATCAATCTTGGCCGGATCGGGTTCTCCATCCTGCATGCAGTCTTCGGAAACGTGCACTTCCTCGATCTGGCCGACCACCAGGAGATGGGTGCCCAGCGTGAGCGTATGGACGACCTTGCATTCGAGATTGACGGGGCATTGCTCAATGAGAGGAGCGTTCTTCAATTTTCCGTAAAATACGGAAAAATTGCATGTCTTCGTCTTATCCTCCCTGACTCCGGACATGATGCCGCAGTAATCCGTCTCCTTTATGAGTCCGGTATTGGGAACGTTTACAGAGAAAACGCCGGTTTGCTTAATGCCTTTCAGTGTGTGGCGATGGTGCTGAAAAGCCACGGTGATCATCGGAGGCGTGCTGTTTGCGATGCCGCTCCAGGCAGCCGTCATGAAGTTGGGTTTTCCATCCACCTCGGCCCCGATCAGGAATGCCGGCATCGGATAGATGAGAGTCTGAGGACCAATGGCAACCTTTTTCATCTTCTTCCTCCTTTTGAGAACGAGAGTAACAAAGAGTTGTCGGCATACTAAGACTTTCCGGCAAAAAATGGAACTGCGATGGGGCTGGATTGCGCCGTTATACCTCCCCCGGAAAACCGGCAAAGACGGGGCCCGGATTTTGCCTATCGGTTTGTATTGACAGTCGCGGGGGCGAAATGATATGAAAAACGTCCTTGTTGCAGCTTCTGGGG
>JAJFVB010000253.1 GCA_021372055.1 Desulfobacteraceae bacterium
CGCAATCCTCAGCGGCAAAAAGGTCGTCGTCTCCACCGGGACGAAGACCCTTCAGGACCAGATCCTCGATCACGATATCCCTTTCCTGAACAAGTGGGTGAGCCCCAGGCTCAAGGCGGTGTGCCTCAAGGGCCGCCGCAATTACCTGTGCCGCCGCCGTTTCCTGCAGTTCAACTACCAGCCCACGCTCTGGAGCAAGGAGGAGGCCAAGCTCTACCGCAAGTTCCAGAAATGGGCGGGGACAACCGGTTCCGGGGACAGGACGGAAATCGAGTGGCTGCCGGATAATTTCCGGACCTGGAACGAGGTCTGTTCGAGCACGGAATACTGTCTCGGGCAGCAGTGCTCGGAGTTTTCCCGCTGCCATCTGACAAGGGTCCGGACCGAGGCTTCCCGCGCCGACGTTCTCGTCGTCAATCATCACCTCTTCTTCGCGGACCTTGCGCTGCGGCGCAGGGGGGCCGGCGAGGTCCTGCCCGAATACGAGGCCGTGGTCTTCGATGAGGCGCACCAGCTGGAGGATGTCATCGGAGAGTACTTCGGCGTGCATTTCAGCTCCATCGGCGTGTCGCAGCTCGGCCAGGACATCCAGAAGGAATGCAGGCGCGACTCGAAGCGGCTCGATCTGAAAGCCGTTCATAGCGCGGGGCAGCAACTCGAAGTGCTCAGCCGGTTGCTTCATTTTCATCTTACACAGGGCAGGCGGGATGTGGGCCGGTTCCGGCTGGACGTGGAAAAGGCGGGGAAGGATTTTGCCGGCGCATGCCGTCAGATCACGCACGCTCTGAATGAGCTTCCCGCCATGATCGCTCCTTTTGCCGAACAGCTCGAAAACCTGGCCTGCGCGGGCCGCCGCAGCCTGGAATTTTCCGCCGCGCTCCAGATGCTCCTCGAACAAAAGGACGAAAAGCTCGTCTACTGGTATGAACTCACACAGCAGGCGGTATTTCTCAACGGCACGCCCGTAGAGATCGCGCCGGTTCTGGGCGAGTTCTTCTTCCCTGCCACATCCGCCGTGGTCCTGACTTCGGCAACGCTTTCGGTTGCGGGTTCCTTCGAATACATGCGGACCGCTCTCGGCGTGCCGCAGGAGAGTCGCGAACTGCTCCTGAAATCGCCTTTCGACTTCAAGCGGCAGGCGATCACGTATATCCCCAGGCGCTTTCCCGCTCCGAACGATCCGTCTTTCTGCCCCCAGATGGCGGCCCAGGCCGCGGAAATAATCATCCATGCGCGGGGGCGCACGCTGTGCCTTTTTACGAGCTACCGGAACATGCATGAAGTCTACAAGATTTTGCAGGGCAAGATTGCCTTCCCCATGCTGCTCCAGGGCCAGAAAGCCAAGCGCGCGCTGCTGAAGGAGTTCAAGGAGACGATCGATTCGGTGCTCTTTGCGACGAGTTCCTTCTGGCAGGGGATCGACGTTCCGGGGGAGTCGCTGAGCTGCGTGATAATCGACAAGCTCCCGTTCGAGGTCCCGGATGACCCCGTGATGGCCTCACGCGTGGACCGGCTCACGAAGAGCGGCCGTAACGCTTTTTTCGAATACCAGGTGCCGCGGGCCGCGATTCAGCTCAAGCAGGGGATCGGGCGCCTCATCCGTTCGTCGCGGGACAGGGGGATTATCGCGGTATTCGATGTGCGGCTGCTGACAAAGAGCTACGGGCAGATCTTCCTGAAAAGCCTTCCTCCATGCCGGGTCGTGCATTCTATCGATGAGATCGGCAATTTCCTGGACTGATACCTATCAGGACACCAAAGAGCGGGGGAATGATTCCCCCGCACCCCCGCAAGTTTCGGCCGCACGCGCAAGCGCGTGTGGCCGAGCGCTCGGCACTTTCGGCTGCCGGCCAACGGCCGCAACCGCAGCGCCAAAATGAGCCGCGCAGCGGCGTGGGGGTGTGGGGGGCGCAGCTCCCCGCGCTTTTCAAAAGCGTTCTTTGGTTTTCTTCCAATCCCGCATCGAAGGCGGCGAAAGAACTGGCAGGTTTTGCCCGGGCGGATTATTCTACCCGAAGCGCCGTGGATGAGCCGGGAAGGGAGAAGCCCGGGCGGGAGTTCCGCCTCGCGCGGTTTTATCCTCAACAAGCAATGGAGAAAGGGGAGCGCACATGCAGACAATTCTTGTTGCGGTAGACGGGACCGAAAAAGGACTCCAGGCGGTGAGCATTCTGGGGCGACTGCTCAAGGGCCAATCGGATCTAAAACTTATCCTCCTCCATTGTGTTCAGCAGGTATCGACGCTGCTTCCCGGAGCCCTGTGCCCCGAGTTCGAGGAGAACTGCGGGATTGCGGCGGTCGACCAGGAAAAGGTCGGAAATCTCGTGCTCGAGGAATCCGCCCGCAGGCTGACCGAGGCCGGGTTCCACGGGGAAGTCGAGCGGAGGCTTGTCATGGACAGCCTCGATCCCGCCCAGGATATCCTCAGGCAGGCGGACCGGGATAACGTCCGGTCAATCGCGGTGGGCAGGCGGGGGAAAAGCCAGGTGGAAGGCCTTCTGCTCGGCAGCGTTTCCTCGAAAGTGGCGCAGTACGGGAAGGGCAAATCCGTTTGGATCGTGGATGCCCCCGTGAACGCATCGGGGCGTGTCATGATCGCGCTGGAAGGATCTCCGGAGAGCCGGGAGCTTTACTCCTACACCGCGGACCTTTTCGGGTCCTCACCCGGCCTGAGCTATACATTCCTGCACCTTATGCCGCTTGTTCCCCCGCAGTTCTGGGACGACGGCCATATTCTCGATTCCACCGAGCGCAAGGACCGGCTGGGCAGGATCGAAAAATGGCAGTTGGAATGGAAGGAAATCGTATCCGGGCAAATGGCCGAAGCCCGTGATCTTCTGCGCGCAAGGGGCATCGGGGATGCGAATATCGAGACGGTGATCCTGCCGACCCGCGAAGGCATAGCCCGGGACCTCCTCAATGAAATCAGCTCCGGCGGATTCGAAATAGTCGTCATGGGAAAGAAGAGCTTCCATGAGCGCAAGCCGTTTCTCATGGGCAGCCATGCGCTCAAGGTGCTCCATAGCGTGCAGTCGGCCGTCCTGGTCCTGGTCGACTAGATTTATACGCATACGCACTCATTTTGGCGCTGCGGGGGAATCATTCCCCCGCTCGGTATCGGCTGGCCCGTGCCGGGCCTATCCGGCGTTCCGGTTCAGCACGAAACGATCGATGAGCAGCCTGAAAATTTCAATCCATTCTTCGAACATGACCGGCTTTTCGATGAAGTCGACAGCCCCCGCCTTGCGGCAGAATTCAACGTCCTGTTCTTCCTTCGCCGTGCTGAGGATGACAACCGGGATCGTCTTCAGCCGGGAATCGGATTTGACCTCGGCCAGCGCTTCCCTGCCGTCTTTACGCGGCATGTTGAGATCCAGCAAAATGAGATCGGGCAGCGTGTCGTCCCCCGAAGTGCATGCCTCCTGATGTTGAAGGTATTCCAGCAGTTCTTTCCCGTCGCCCACGAAGTGCATCTCGCCGTCGATCTGCGCATCCTTGAAAGCGCCTTTGGCCAGGACGCAGTCATCGCAATCATCATCGGCCATGAGAAGATGGATGCCTCGGCGTGAATTCATTTTCATTCCGATCGGTCCTTATGACTGACTGCTGGGAAGCTCCACAATGAAAGTCGAGCCGACGCCCGGCGTACTCCTGGCGGTAATGTATCCCCCATGATGTTCCGCTATCTTCCTGCAGATTGCAAGTCCGATGCCCGTCCCGTCGTAATGCTCGTCTCTCCCGTGGAGCCGCTGGAAGGGTTTGAAAATCCGGTCTACGTATTGTTCCTCGAAACCGATGCCGTTATCTTCCACGAAAATCTCGCAAATTCTTCCCGTGGTACGGCCGTGAATTCTGACTCGGGGTTTTTCGGTCTCCTTGCAGTATTTCAGGGCATTACAGACAAGGTTTTGGAGGAGCTGCCGAATCTGCACTGAATCTGCTTCTATCCGCGGCAGTTCGCCGATCGTCACGGTGCCCCCGGCCTTGCTGATGGTTACCTCGAGATCGCTTACCGTATCGCGGGCTACCGCCGCCAGATCAACGGGCTGGAACGGATGAGGCTTGGTGATGATGCGCGAGTAGCTCAGCAGGGAGTCGAGCAGGTCGGATATCCGTTTTGCGGCGCCGGTCATGCGGGAAAGGTAGTCCAGACCTTCAGGGGGCAGATTCTCCCTGTACTTCTTCCCGATCATGTGACCGAAAGTCTGGATCTTCCGTAAGGGCTCCCGGAGGTCGTGAGAGGTGACGAAGGCGAACTCCTGCAGTTCCTTGTTCAGCCCCTCGAGCTTCCGTGCGTACTTGCTCAGCCCTTCATTGGCCAAGAGCAGTTCCGTGGTCCTCTCCCCGACCCGCAGCTCCAGTTCGTCGCGGTATCTGCAAATCTCCGCGAGGGAATTTTCGCGCTCGGCAACGTCCCGGAACACCAGGACCACGCCGACGATATTGTCGTGATCGTCTTTGATCGGCGCGGCGCTGTCGTCGATCGGAATCTCCCTGCCGTTCCGATTGATGAGGATCGTGTGGTTTGCAAGCCCGACGACGGCGCCCGCAATCATCACCTTTTCCACCGGATTTTCAACTCTCAGGCGCGTTTCCCGGTTGACTATATTGAAAACCGATGAGAGCCGGTTGCCTGCTACCTCTTCCAGCTTCCAGCCCATCAGGTCTTCGGCGATGGCGTTCATGAAGGTAATGCGGCCGTCTTTGTCCGTGGCGACTACCGCGTCCCCGATGCTTTTGAGGGTCGTTGCCAGCCACTTTTCATTTTCTCTCAGCTTCTTTTCCATCTTGTGCTTATACAGAGCCACATCGATGGTAACGTGCAGTTCCCTTTCCTTGAAGGGCTTGATCAGATAGCCGAACGGCTCGGTGATTTTGGCTCGTCTCAACGTGTCGTCGTCGGCGTAGGCCGTGAGATATACAACCGGGATGTCAAACCCGGCGCGTATCTGTTCCGCCGCCGCGATTCCGTCGATCCGGCCCTGGAGCATGATATCCATGAGGACGAGATCCGGGCGTATGCTTTCGATTCTCTCGAGAGCCTCTTCTCCGGAGAGGACCACCTCGGGCGAAGGATACCCCAGGGTCGTGAGCCTGTGCTGGATATCCAGGGCTTCGATGCCCTCGTCTTCCACGATCAATATCTTCGAATCGGACTTCATGATTCCGGCCCTCTCATGTCTGAGCCTGAAACGTAATGACGAACTCCGTTCCGCCGCCGCTTTCCAGGCGCATCTTTCCGCGCAGCTGCCTGACAAGGACTCTGACCAGTTCCAGCCCCAGCGATCGGCTCGACTCCAGTTTGAATCCCTCGGGCAAACCGGTACCGTTATCGCTGACGCTCAATTCGAACTCATTGCCTTTTTTCCGGAGAAGGCCGATCCGGATCCGGCACTTCGTGCGCTCCCCGTGCAACCGGTCCGGAAAGCCGTGTTTGAGCGAGTTCGAGACAAGTTCGTTGATTATAAGCGCACAGGGGATAAGCGTGTCGACCCCGAACGATATGGACTCTGCGTCTATGGAGAATGCTACCGATTGCTCGGTAATTCCGAACGACAAGAAAAGATTCTCTACAAGGCTCCGAATATATTCCTTGATATCTATCAGTGCAAGGGATTCCGATTGGTAGAGCTTCTCATGAATGAGGGCCATTGAATAGATGCGGTTCTGGCTTTCCTTGAAAAGGCCCGTGGCATCCTCATCCTTGATAAAGGGGAGCTGAAGGTTGAGCATGCTGTGAATGATCTGGAGGTTGTTTTTGACGCGGTGATGGATTTCCTTCAGGAGAACCTCTTTTTCCCTGAGCGACTTCTTGATTTGGTCTTCGGCGTTCTTCATTGCCTGAACCAGCCGGGAATTTTCAAGTGAAATCGCGGCCTGCGAAGTGAGCAATTCGGTCATCTGAGTCTTTTCCGACGTGAAGACATTCTCGGAGAGGCGGTTTTCCAGATAGAGAACGCCGATGAGCTTGGATTGCTTTACGACCGGCAGGCAGAGGACCGAGCGGAGCTGCATGAGCCAAACCTCGGGATTATCCCTGAACGCGCCTTCATGTGCGGCGTCATTGAGGATCACCCGCTCTCCGGTACGGTACGCGAAACGCACGATGGCCCTGCAGATGGAAGCCGCATCTTCGAGCTTTTGTCCGAGCGCAAGGGGTGCTTTCTTCCCCGTAACATGGCTTTCCGCCCTCACGAACAGGTCGCCGCCTTCCTCCAGCAAAAGGTAGCCGTGCTGCGCGCCCGAACTCTCGATGACAACGTTCATCACCTTTTTCATCAGGGCATCGAGTTCGATTTCCGCAGAGATGGCGAAAGCGGATTTCATGAGATAATCGACATCGAGGTTGGGAAGTATATACGGGGGCGGGCTGTCCGTTTCGTGCCGGACATAAGGGGCTCTTCTCTCCTCGAACTGATCGGAGTGCTTCTGCATCAGGTTGATCAGTTTGCGTTCGGCGCGGCATTTCCTGTACAGTCTTGCAGCTTCGGCGAAATGCATCCTGGCGGAATGACGCCCGGCATTGAGCAGCAAATCTCCGAGCGATTCGTTCAGGTGAGCCTCGAGGAACACGTACTCCAGGTCGTGAGCGGTCTCTATGGCGTCCAGGTAGAGGCCTCTGGCCTTTCTGAACGAGCCCGTCGTTCTTTCCAGTTCCGCTTCGACGAACGCGAGATAGGGTTTCAAAAGCGGTCCCAGCCCGGCCCATGTCCGCAGCTTCTTCATGATCGGCCCGATATTGTCCATCAGCCCGTGCTCGTCTGGGCCCGTTCCGGCCTGGTGGAGCTTGAGCGCGTTCAGGATGAGAAATGCGTGCCACTGCCTTTTCAGCACGTTATCCGTCAATCCGGAAAGGTATCCCCAGACCCCCGACAGGAATTCAGCCGCTCGTTCGTATTCTCCCAGGTAATAATACGCCATCGCCCTGTGGACGTAGTAGCTCCCGGCCGAGGCGATATGGTTGTTCCGCTCCCACTGCTTCAGCTTTTCTTCCATGTCGATTGGGGTGTAATCCCTTTTCATGGGTTCTATCCAGCCGGCCTGCATCGCCTCGGCCAGTCCCACGGAAAAGGAAAGGTGATACCTGTTCGAAAACTGGAGGCACTCCTTTGCATAGTCTTCTATGACGCGAAAGTCCGCCCCCTGCACCTGGAGGTTCCACAGAAGCGGGCCGTAGGAGAGTCCGGCGTTGTACAGATCGCCGCAGTTTTTCCCGCACTGGATGGATTTCAGAGAGTAGTCGACTATCTCCGAGGGATGGCTCCGGGAGTGCATGTTGCACCACACGATTCCGTTCATCCCGCGGGTTGCGCCGAATGTGTTCGGGTACTTGGCGGACAGGTCCCGCGCAAGGTCTTCGTACCTGAAAGCCCGGTCGAATTCCTCCTGCTCGGCAAGCTGGAGGCCCATGATGCTGAAAGAGTAGATCACGGATTCGTCCATGCCTCCGGAGAGGCAATGCTGGGTCGACTGCGCCGCCGAAAGATAGAGCTGCGGCACCAAGCCGGACATATAGAGATCGGGGATGAGTTCGCTGTAGAAGGCCAGTTCGATCTTGCTTTTCCTGTCCCCGGTAAACGGCATGTTCAGGATGGTATCCCAGATGTCGGTGCCTTCCGAAGCGATTTGGGACATCAACTCCTTTCTCTTGGAATCGGCCTGGTCGGGGCTCTCGGGGATGGACTTCCCGAAATAGGCGAGCCCCCTGTTCGCCGTTTCGATCGCTTTTATGAAATTTCCCGTCGAGGAAAGCGAAGTCGTCTGCTCGGCCAAACACTCGGCCTTGTCCAGATCGGTATTCGCATAGGGGAGCAATTCGTTTAGAATGCGTTCCGAGTTTTCATAATTGCCGCACATGAGCTCCGTTTTGGCCAGCTTCTGGTAAATCCTGAAAGTCCGTTCATAGTGACTCGAATCCCAGCGGTTGTCCGGAAGAAGGTCCCGGCTCAGATTGAAATACTCGTTTGCGGCCTGGTTTGCCAATGAGTTCAGCGCCTTGTTGCCGGCATGGTAGTTGAGGTCGGACAGGAAATAGGCTGTCTTCTCGTCAAGAATGCCGTCTCTGCCCAGATTGAGGTGAGAGACTATCGTGAACAGGTTTTCAAGTTTTTCTATGTCCTCGTTTTCTTTCGGAATCGCGGCAAAAAGGTGGTTCCCGATCTGCGAATGAATCTGGCGGCGTTTTTCCGCGGGGATTGCGGACAGGACCGCTTCCTGAACCTTGTCGTGTATGAACTGCAGGAGATTCTTGTTCTCGACCAGCAAGCCCTGGCTGAGCACCGGCTTGAGCATTTCAAAAATCTCGAGCAGGGATACCTCCCGGATCATTGCGAGTTCCAGGGGGGAGAAGGTGTTCCCCATGCAGGCGCAATGTTCGAGCAATGTCACAAGATCGGGGGGATGTTTTTGGATTTTGGCGCTGAAAAGGGCCACGACGGTCAACGGCATCCGGGAGTTGCGGATTTTCTCCAAATCCCAGCTCCATTGCTTGTCCGCCCCCAGAAAGAGAAGCTGTTCGTTATAGAGGTAGTAGAGGCTCTCGCTTACGAAAAGCGGATTGCCTTCGCTGAGATTGCCGATGAAATCGGAAAGTGCCCTCGTTTGCTGCAGAGGAGAGTCCAGGATGTAGGAGACCATCTCGTGGCAATGTTCCGGCCTGAGGGCTTCCAGCCGGACTTCCTTCAACGGTTGCCGCCCTTCCCGGATGGAACGGATGAGCTTGGCGAGGGGATGGCTCCAGTCCACTTCGTTGTGACGGTATGCTCCCACGAGAAAAAGGAAGGAGTGTTCATTGTGGTTGGCGAATATGTTTCCGAGGAAGTCGAAGGAGGCCGTATCACACCACTGCAGATCGTCGATGAAGAGCGTGAGGGGATTGTCTTCCGTTGCAAGAGCGCTCAGGAATTTGCCGAAAAGGTCATGGAACCGGTTCAATGCCTCGACGGGCGGAAGCGGTTTGACCTCGGGCTGTGCGCCTATGAGCGTCTCCAGCTCCGGAATGACGTCCGTCAGGACCCTGCCGTGCATGCCGAGCGCCTTGAGGATTCTGTCCTTCCACAGGGCCACCCTGCCGTCGCTCTCCGTCAGGAACGTCCTCACCAGATTTCTCAGGGCCTGTATGAGCGAGCTGTAGGGAACATTTTTCTGGTAGACGTCGAACTTGCCCGAAGTAAAATAGCCCTTGTGCTCGACGATGGGTTTCTGCAGTTCCTGAATCAACCGGGTTTTTCCGATGCCGGAGATTCCGGAGATGAACATGGAACGGAATTCTCCCCCGACAACCTGCTCGTACTCCGCCAGAATGCTCTCCGCCTCCTTGTCCCGGCCGACCATCTTGGAAATGAAATTGGTCCTCTGAGTGTATATCCGGTTCTCAAGGGCAAATTCTCTTATGGAACCCGAGGCTGAGAATTCATCCCGGCACCGTTCGAGGTCGGTAAGGAGACCCCTGCTGCTGAGGTACCGCTTTTCCGGCATTTTCAGCAGAAGTTTTGCCACTATCCGCCCCAGCACCGGGGGGATGCCCGGATTCAGATCGCTGAGCGCGGGGGCTTCTTCGGCAAGGTGGGAGTGGATCAGCTCGAGCGGATCGTCGGAGAAAAACGGCAGCCGGTTTCCGAGCAGCTCGAAGAACACGACTCCGAGAGAGTAAAGGTCGGAGGAAAAGACCAGCCTGTGATTGATTCTTCCCGTCTGCTCCGGGGAGGTGTAGGAAAGCGTTTCTTTCACGAAATAGGGATCGTATATGAAATGGCTGACTCCCCTTACGTCCAGCGAGCTTATGAAATCGATCAGCCGGATATCGAGCGTTTCCGGATTGACAAGGATGTTGTGAGGCTTGATGCCGCCGTGGATGATTCCTGCATCGTGGACTTTGTCGAGGGCCTGGACGATCCTGCACGATATGGCGAAAAAGTCTTCCAGGGAAAACCCCGGGCGCACTAGCTTGAGGCTGTCGAGTGAAACGCCGTCGAAATAGTCCTGGATGATGAAGTTGTTTTCCCGGGCGCAGAATTTGATCGGCGTGATAATAAGCGGATCGTTCAGCACCCTGAGGTGCTCGATCTTTTGTGTAAACTGGGTGATTTGGGCGTCGGAGACGGCCACGGCTTTCAGGATCTTCAGAACCAGCAGCCGGTCGGGGTTTTTCTTCTGAAAGACTTTGTAGACTACGGTCTGCTGAGTTTCGGCCAGTTTCTCGAGGATCTGGTAATTCTGAATTATCATGGGGCGCTATCCGGGGTTCGAGGCGCAGGCGGCATGGGAACGGGTACTGATCGATCTTTTTCCGGGCTTCCTCCTGAGATTACGGGCAAGAATGGAGCGGGTGCCCAGGACTGGCGCGGCAATTGGCATGCATACAAAATCCGGCAATTTACGTTTACCATAGTGTGCGGCTTTTCTCAAGGCCGGCCGCCGTTTATCGCGTATTCCGGTATCGTTTCCTTCGGCCAGGGGCTTGCTCCGCGGACAGGAAACCCCCGGAAAGGGTTCCGGGGGTTCGGTGGATTGAATCGGCAAAACCTCGGTTCTACGCGGCCGGGGTCAGGACCCCCTCGCCGACCGCGGACGGTCGCTTTGCGACCCTTGCCAGGATGACTGCCACGATCAGTACCGAGCCTGAAATGTAGAAGGCCCAGTCGAGGCTTCCGGTGATGTCCCGGATGGTCCCGCCCAGCCTCGCCATAAAGAAGCCGAGCCCCCATCCGATAAAGACCAGACCGTAGTTGAAGCCCAGGTTCTTGGGGCCGAAGAAGTCGGCGGTATACGACGGCATCAGCGCCAGACCGCCGCCGTACTGCCAGTATGCTATTCCCACGGCGATGAAGAGCAGCACGACGCTTTGGGAGGCCAGAATGCTCGGCATCATGAAAAGGCACAGCGCCGAAATGGCGCAATTGAGGGTAAAGGCGTTGGCGCGGCCGATCTTATCGGAATACATGCCCGTGCCGACTCGTCCAAGGGCATTGATCAAACCGCCGAAAGACACGAGCGCCCATGCCGCCGCTCCGAGCAGCGGGGTAGCCAGGGGCGCGGCGAAGGCAATGATCAGGAGGCCGGACTGGGTTGTCCCTATGAAGAGGAGCACCAGGGCATAGTATTGCCAGGTCTGAACCATCTCGCCGGCCGGCCAATCGATCGAGGTCTGTGTGGTGACCGCGATCCGTTCTCCGGACGCCTTCCGTGCCGGAGGGGGAACGTAACCCGCCGGAGGCCAGGCGAGAAGCTGCCCTGCGACTATGACGATCACGGCGAAGGCGACACCCAGAATGATGAAGCTCCCGGAAAGCCCGTAGGAAGCGATAAGCCACTTTGCCAGAGGCGCTATATAGAGGGCCGCTCCTCCGTAGCCTCCGACGACAAGGCCCGCTATCAAACCGCGCCTATGCGGCCCGAACCACTTCAGCGCTGCAGGAGTGGGAGCCGCGTATCCGATGCCCATCCCGATTCCGCCCATAACTCCAAATCCGATAACAAGGCCGATGTAGCTTTTCATCAATCCGGCGATAATGCATCCGGCGGCCAGAAAAAGCCCGCCGAGAGTGGCTCCCACTTTCGGGCCGAATCGATCCTGAATCCTCCCGCCGGGGATCATCAGCAAGGCAAACATGATGACGCACAGGGAAAAGGGAGTCGCGACCTGGGCGTTACTGAGGTAAGTCCAGCCCGCATCGATGCCTGTCATGCTCTGGCCGATCATCGCTTCATTGAATTTGCCGTCCGGAAGCTTCGGGACGGTGAGCTTCGCGCCCCAGACGCTCCACGCGTACAGAATGCCCAGACACAAGTTGATGGCCGTGCCCGCGAAGGTCACAACCCATGCTTTTCCAGGTACTTTTTCCAGAGGAGCAGCCATTGGACAGTTCTCCTTTTGCGTTCAAGATAAAACTAATGGAAAAGAGCGGGGGAAATGATTTCCCCCGCGCCCCCTCAGGTTCGGCCTTACGCGCTTGCGCGGTCAGGCCGGGCGCCCCGGCACTATTGGACAATGGAGGTGTTTTTCGATTCAGCCAATCGAGTCAGTGGATCGAATGAATTCCGAATTTGAGCAGAATGAACCCATGCTATTGATTTAACTAATATTTATTCACCTCCTTCCGGGCAAAGGGATCCACTTCGAACACAGAGCAGACTCTGTGCGAGAAATGGCCTGCAAAGGAATGCAAAAGAATCGGACAGGGGACTTAGTTCAGGTCAAAAGGAGGCAAGAATTGTTGAGATAGATGGTGCTTTAGCGCGCTGATGTTCTTTACACTGCATCTTGAATAAGAAAAACATTACAACCATGTTGCCATAATGCGAAGTCATCCGGAAATAGTCAAGTGAAAATTTTGCGGCGCAAGCGCGTGCGGGCACCGCCAAAATGAGCCGCGCAGGGATGTGTGGGCGCAGTTCCCCACGCTTTTCAAAAAAAGAGGGGCGGTGTAACCCGCCCCCTTCAAAACATCCTTCAAGCCCCCGCGGCCGAGATTATCCCATCGCCGCAGGCATTACGGCTTCTTTCCTCAGTTTCCTCCACTTGCTGAATGCCATCCCTATGACGCCGATGGAAAGGGCAAGCAGCAGAATCGTGACCAACGAAAGGCTGTAGTTCTGCTTCGGAAGATACGTGTTCACAAGCAGAGAAATGAGGGAGTAGAGCGTTGTCGCCATCATGAACATGGCGGGTATTATGGTGAACACGGCGTTCTTCCCCTTGTTCACCAGCCAGACGGATACGGCGATCAGCGCCAGAGAGGCAAGAAGCTGATTCGCGGAGCCAAATGCGGGCCAGATGATCAGGAACGCATTGTTGTACGCCAGGATATACATGAGTGCCACGCACAGCGCGGAGTTGAACGCATAGGTCTTCATGACCCTTGGAACGTTTTTGAACAGTACCTGCCACAGTTCTTCGAAAAGATACCTGTTGAGCCGTACGGCCGTATCCAGGGTGGTGACCACGAAGCCTTCCACGAGAAGGATTCCGAAGATGGTCCCGTATACGGGCGGAATCCCCAGTCCCTTGTCAAGCAGGCCTCCCGCGCCGGCCGCAAAAGCCAGAATCGGGTTTGATTTCGCACCGGCCGCCGTCGGAAACACGATGTTCGAGTAATCCTGGTAGGCAATTCCGCAACCCACGGCAACCAGAACGCCTATGGCGAGCAGACCTTCCAGCAGCATTCCGCCATAACCGATCCGCTTGA
>JAJFVB010000267.1 GCA_021372055.1 Desulfobacteraceae bacterium
TACAAAGAACATCGAGGTGGCTGGCTCGGACGATCTGGAGTGGGCGGATGCGATCATTTTCAGCACCCCGACCCGCTTTGGCAATGTCGCCGCGCAGATGAAACAGTTTCTGGATCTTCAGGGGGGGTTATGGGCGAAAGGGAAACTTGCGAACAAAGTCGTCAGCGCCATGTCTTCGGCTCAAAATCCCCATGGCGGCCAGGAAGTCACTGTCAAGAGCCTGTACACTACGATGATGCATTGGGGAGCTATCATAGTTCCTCCTGGTTTCACCGATGCGTCCATCTTCAAGGCCGGAGGCAACCCCTACGGGACTACGGTCACTGTAAACCATGACCTCAAGATGGTAGAGGACGTGAAAGACTCGGTCTTCTACCAGGCGAAAAGAACCGTTGAAGTGGCCCGGTGGTTGAAAAAAGGCAAGGAATAGAATTTTCCGCAAAAAACAGGGACTGCCATAGAAGATCATGAGTCTGTCCACATCCTGCCCTGGACAGATGCGGATTCCGGCCTCTTTTGCAGCAAGTCGACAGCAGGGCAGGACCTGTTTCCGGGAGGCTCATAAGGGAAGCTCCCTTTCCCGTCATGCTGCCATGTGTTCCATTTCGCATCCGCGCTCAGGGAAAAGCCTTCTCCAGGACCCTGATGTCGACAACGCTCGTCGTTCCGGGATTTTCGGAAAGAGGCCTGTTTTGACAGTGCTTCGAGCGGCCGCATGGTATTGTCCTGCGCTGAAGCATCCTGCGTGACATGAATCATCAGGAGAGAGGACGACATGAGAAAAGAGAAAACGGAAGAGACCCCTTTTTCCAGGTTCGATTGCGATAGCCTCATCCTCAGGGACGAGCTGGCCATCGAGCGGACCCTGCTTGCAAACGAGAGGACCCTCATGGCCTATCTTCGTTCGGCAGTCGCGCTGCTCATAGCAGGGGTTACGATGATGCACTTTTCTGTCGCCGGGGGTTGGTTTTGGCTGGTTGGTTTAGCCTGCATACCCTTCGGGGTGATCGCTGGGACCGTAGGGATCCGACGTTTTTCCCGCATGAACAGTATCATCACCCGTATCCGATATCAGGCAAAAGAAAAGAGCGGCGAGGAAGAAACCTGGGAATCATGAAATTTACAACAGAAACCATCCGGTAGGCCTGGGTGCCTGGCAACGGTCCCAAAAAATCGTCCCGGATTTTTTGGCTCCCCGTTTGCAACCATCTTCATAACCGTTCTCTTTCTCCGGTGGTTAGGCGAAAACCGTTGTGATTCAATGAGCTATCAAAGATCATGTGGCCCCTGGCAGGCTGGAAATCCTGACAATCCCATTTCCTCATTTACCCTACTAAAAAAGAGGGTCGCAAGTTGTGTCGCAAACACCGGCTATTCATTGTCCTGATGCATCCAGTATCCATGGTTGTCAATCGACCACCAGGCCGTTGCCGTTGATCGTTCCAGAAATGAGCCCGGAGCCCACGCAAGTGCTCCTCTCCATGGACCATCTTGGTCCCAGCCGCCAAGAAGCTCTTTCGCTCCCTGCATTCCATGGATTTCGAGCTGGCCGTCCTCCAGGGCATGTCCCCAAACGATGTTGCTCTGTATTTCGGGATGCTCTCCATCCAGATGAACTTGTTTCCCGAAGACGGACAAGTCACCGGATACGTCGGGCTGCCCCACACGGCATATTTTCCCGAGACCGTATCGGGTGTCGCCTCCGACGAAGAGAGTATCGATATTGTCCAACTGCTTGCGGAAACCGTTGTTTCTCAAGAAGACATACCCTAATAGCAGGATGGAACTCGTTTCTCCATAACAGTTGGCATCACGCCACCAGGGATTGATACATTCCGTCTCCCGGAGTGTGCCTTCAGACGCTGAGTCCGATTCAGGAGCGATTGCGGTGCCGGGCCGGGAGCCCAGCAGGCGGCGTCGGAAGTCACGGTCCGACTCGTCTCCATCACCGTTTTGACGATACCATCGCAATCCGGTTCTTTGCTCATCGTTGTTCCAACCCTGTCCTGTTACGTACTTCGGCATCCAGGGCAGAAACCCTTTGCCTCGTCTCTCGGCCGGAAAGAGGTAGGTGAAACGGCAGTTGAGAGCGACTTCCCATCCAAGTTTGCCGTAATCCGGAAAGTTTTCACCGTTTCTCGATCGGGATATCTCAGCGGTCACAGATCCCCAAAGCACGCGCGCCGGTACATAGGATCTACAACGGTTCAACGCCCCTGACGGAGGCATGCCGATGAAAAGCGGGGCTTCCAGTCGCCAGACCCATTGAAGTGCCGTCCAGGTCATGTTCGCACCTCACTCTTTTGTGGCACTCGCGCGTGATAGCGAGCGTAGACGAGTGTTTGCCGGACCAGATCACGGGCCAGCAGTAGCTCGTCAAGGTCCTTGGCCATCTGCTGAAGCGAGGTAAAGACGTCAGCATTGTCAGAAAGTAAAGGTGCCTGCTGTGGCGTCACTTTCAGGAACTCATAAATCTTCTGGTTGACATTTTCGGCCCCACTGCCGCCTCGCGTTTTTAGAAAAAGAAACAGAGCATAAATCCCTTGCTCTTCCAGAACAGCGAGCGCGCTCGTAACGAGGTTCTCAAGCTCCTTTGATGGCCTCTCCGCGATGGTCTTGCCCACCTTGGCACAAGCAAGGTCCAGGTTTTCGAAGGTCGGAGCGTCCATTACGAGACCTCCTTTCCTGGCTTATCCGCATCGGCAAGCTCCTTCGTTGCCAGTACGCGCAGCCGTCCCATGCCCCGGCTTCCCATGCCGCCGATGCCGAGATGTTCCAGATAAGAATTGGCATCAGTAACAACATCTCTGACTTTCTCCGGTGAGTCGACCGCCTTCACATCACCTTGATTGATCCTAAAGTGTTTTGGATTCCGGCAGGTTACCTCCCAAAAAAGCACTGTGCCTCGAGGCAGGGCCTCATAGGTGAACAGCGCCCCTTCCTCGGCCGCTCCAGTGGCCGGATCGATGGCGACCGAGGTTCGTACTTCGAGGTTGCTATTCACGATATGGGTGAACAGCTTGTCCGAAACGACACCCAGGCGGCTGATGATGTAACCCGGTATCCCCAGCGCTTCGATCTTTTGAGCAATCTCGCTCAGTGGCTGCCAATCCGTCTTGACCGGCAGAAGAAGCCAGCCGAGATTCAATGATGGCTGAGCTGCCGCGTCGTCCGCTTTACGGTAAACGACCTGCTGCTCAGGCAGGTCACCCAGTTCTGAGAATTCGGCGATGCCGGTTTGCCGCAATGCCATCGGACACGTGATCCACTGCGGCCCCAATTGCGACGCCACGGGAAAGAGCAGCACATGCATGTCGCTGAACGCGGCCAGTCCCGCGAACCCACCGCTGGAGCCTATGCCTTTGGCAAAACCGAACACGGTGCACACAGGACAATCGGCGTTTCCACAATGGCCGCCTGCACCGTCGCGCTCCGGCTGGCCAAGGCCGGCACAGTTAGGGTATTTCCCCTTTGACATGGCTGTGTAGGCTCGCATGACTCCCGCGATGCTCGAACCCGGAATCTTCGGTATCCGCGTAACCGGATCACGCACGATAGTGTTGTCCACCCGGCCAAGTCGAGTGCCGCCCGTACCTACATGGATGGGATCGAGCGCCATGCCGGCAAACGGGAATGTCTTAAAACTCCGATTATTCGTTGTCACCGATCACTCACCTCCGGGCACTTGTTCTTTTAGTACACTCATGTGCCATTCCAGGCTCCAGTCCAGGAGTCCGTCTTCGGCAGCTTCCACCAAAGTCTCAAGGCAGGCGCCTCGAATCCCCAGGCGTTCATGGAACAGCGCGCGGGCGAGATCGAGCCAGGCCGTCTTTCCTCCCTCGAGCCATTTTCCATCTGGTCCTTGCCAGGCCCCGCGTCGTTCCATAAGCTCCGACCATGCGCCGCGGAGCGCTGTCTGGCTGGACGCATGCCGATCCAGCAGCCGCCGAAGATCACGCATCCGCTGCCACTCCATGAGCGGCCTGCATTGCAAGGGTTCGAAGCGCCTGGCCGTATCATCCATGAAGAGAGTGGCAATAAGCGAGGGATAAATGAGAACACCGTCCCCGCCTCGCAAGTCCTTCGCATGCCGAAAGACCCGGCCGTCGGGATGCCGGAAATCCAGAGGAAAACGGACCTGCTTGTCTTCCACGGCAAGGTACGGGTAGAATACGTCATCCCGTCCATCGGGGAGTCCGATGGGTATGGTTTGAAGAAGCTCTTGCCGCTGATCGAGCGACCTGATGCTGAGGGTGGTGACGCCGTCCCGCGCTTCGCATCCCGCCACCCGCCAGGTTTTGGGCTTGTTGATCCCATCCAGATCACCCTCAATGTTCCGCGTCGCTTCTATCACGGCCTGAAATGGCGTCATCCTGGGAAAGGCCACGACACCGATCCGCAGCGGCAGCCGGTCCCAGACACGGGCGAATTGGTCGCGCCAGGCCTCAATCGCCCGGTCCACGCAGGCCGACGCAACTTCGAGCGGCAGAAGGACCCGAAAACGCACCGGAGAAAGCTCAAGGGGGATCACCGGATGATAAACGCCCAGAGGACCCGCATCGTCCGCTGCCGAATGAACAGTGAGTTGCTGGGTTTTTACGCTATCGTCCGCTTTCAACTCCAGGGTGATCCCGCGCAGGCAATCCTTCTCTTGCTCCGGTTTCAGAAGCCGGGCCAGGTTGCAGATGGTGAGGAAGTCCTTGTCCCGATACAGCAGGCTGACGGGGGCATCCCCATGACGTCCGTTGTAGGTCTGCCGGCCTTCCCACGAACCGGATGAACCGTTATCCGGCTTGATAACCAAACGGCGCACGCGCCAGCGGTTCTGGCCTGCGGCCACTATCTCGCGGAATTCGGCAAGCAAGGCCTTGAAGAAATCCTCGGCCTGTCGCTCAAAGCGATAGATGCGACCAGGTGAGGCGAGTTTGCAAAACAACTGATGCGCGAGCCATCCAGCGCGACCGTTCTCGTCGATGGCGTCCCAATGGGGTGAGTCAGTTCGATCCTCGACGATTTTGGAGAAAAAAGATGGCCAATCTGTCTCGTGCTG
>JAJFVB010000277.1 GCA_021372055.1 Desulfobacteraceae bacterium
AAGATCGCTCCTCCCCGAAGTCAGCCCGGCGGCATGTCGCAGAAACCGCCGCCCGAAACAATGGCGGTCCCTTCCCGCTCGTCGGAAAAACCCTGCCGCCCTGCCCCCCCAACAAGCCGCTCGACTTGACGCCGGGACTCAGTCCTTCCTATGGTAAACCGCGCCCCAGTTCGAACCTATATCGACGTAGAGGCGGCCGCCGCTGGCATTCAGGACACCGCCGCCAATGAGATCCGTCCACGGCCCGTAGCTGGGCACCGCGAATGACACGTAGCGCGTTTCAGAAGAAAAATTCAATACAACATAGAACCTCTCCATATGTCCGGCTCCGTCGTCGCCCCACCGGTGGTAGACAACGACATTGTCCGCGCGGTCGATGCCAAAACCGTTCTGGTCGCGTTGCGTGTGCGACTCATCCCAATGGGAGGGATGGAAGTTCGAACTGCGCAAGCCCGGATGCTCCTTGCGGATGTGCATCATCTGCTTATAGCGCTCAAACAGAGTCGGACCGGGGAGCGCATTTCGCAGATTCCAGTCCAGCGGCCGGGGCACCACACGGCCATCGCCCGACTCCGGCATGTCGTTTTCCATGCCGAATTCCTGGCCGTTGTAGATGAGCGTGGCCCCGGGGCTGGTAAAGAGCGCGATGATGTAGGGCTGGGTCATATACCAGAAGGATCGTCCGCCCGCTTTCAACAGAAAGCGGAGGTGATCGTGATTCTCGATATAGACGGTGGGGACGTGGCCCGGGCCGAAGTCACGGCCCGAATCGAGCAATCGCATAATGGCGGGCTCAACCTGCGGGTGGCCTTCGGGGCGGTTTCCGAGATAGTCCATGCAGCGAGCGCGATAGGGGTCCAGCCAGCAACTGGTCGCACCGACCTTGTTCACGATGTCGACCGAGCTGTAGTCCCAGCGATGTTCGAGGATCATGGCGAAATTTTTGTTTTGAGTTTTTGAGAGATGAGCGCGCAATTCGGAAAGCAGCTTGTGCAGACCGTGCCCGCGATCACCCGGCTGGTAAAAGCCGCACGTGTTGTCGAAGCGGATGCCGTCGATCTTGAAGACATCTATCCAGTAGAGGCATGCATCGCGGATGTATTCCAGGGTGCACCGGTTCGCATAGTCGAGGTCCTGAAAGTAGGCGGCCTCGGCGAAGTTGCCGACATAGGGGGAGTCCGCGGGATCCTGGTAGAGCCAGTAGTAAGGAAATCCGCGGTCGGGGGCAATGGCGTCGGCGTGGTTGAACACTCCGTCCATGATTACATGAATTCCGCGGCTGTGGCACGCATTCACCAGCCGCTTCAGGTAGACCAGCTTGTCGGTCTCATTGCTTGGGTTGAGCGTGTATTTGTGGGCGACGGAGAAGTACTGTACCGGGTTGTAACCCCAGCTGAAGTCGGATTTCGGATCGCCCGGATAGGTCCAGGCCGTCCAGGGCATGAATTCGACGGCATTGATGCCGAGCGCGACGAGTTCGTCGAGCTTGCGGACCACGGCCTCCAGTGGCGCCTCATCGGGTTGCTTCATGTTGGCCGTGAAGTCATCGATCATCAACTCGTAGATGATCAGGTCCTTGTAGGGCAGGCGAGGCGTGCCAAGCGGTTGCACCGTCGCGATGGCGCCCCCGACCACGAAGCCCGAGTTCTGGTTTTCAGCGCCGCCGTAACGCGCACAGGGATCGGTAATCAGGCGTGGGGAAGCGTCCTCGAAATGGAGGAGATATTTGTACTCGTAGAAAGCGTCGGGCAGCGGCGGGCTGGTATACGAATAGACTGTTCCTTTAAGCAGCCCATCGTCCGGATCGGTAAAATCGGACGGGGTCATGTGGACGGGAGACGCAAGGTCCCACCGCCGCGGTACCGGGTCCTGGAAACTGCCCACGACGAAAACCTCCGTCAGGCGCGGCAGGCCGCCGCCGGAATATTGCAGCGGTGCTCGCTCGCCGTCAGGAACAAAAAGCTTGAACGTGACCGTCTTGGCTGCCTGGTCGACTAAACCGCCGAATCGCTCGTACATGAGATCCCCTCCTGATTGAAAGCCCTGGCGGGCACGCTAGCAAGATCCGCATGCACTGTAAATAAGGTGAAGTGTGTATTTGACCGACCGGAGGAGGTGTAGGCCCGAGGTCACGCGTTGTATGCTCCTGTCGGCAAAATACGGTTCACTTCGACCTTGTGATACCAATGAGCGTTCAAGATGATGCCAGGCTTTCAGACCGTGGGGAGCCTGCTCCCCACACACCACACGCAGCTGCGCTGCTCATTTTGGCGCTTGCGGCGGGCCTTTGGCCAGGCCGCAAGCGCCGGAGCGCCCGACCTGACGCGCGTGCGCGTAAGGCTGCGATAGAAATCCCGAGGGGGCGCGAGGGAAATCATTTCCCCCGCTCTTTTCCAAATGCATCGAACGATCGATGCGTAGAATTATGAATACGCATCGAGTCGAATTTATAGTAATCTGCATTGCATCCAGGCAACCTGATCGGCATCAACAGCACGGCTGCTGTAATTTGTGCGAAGATGTGACCGAAGTGTGAATAACCATATCGGTCCCTGTCGGAGGCACTCATTCAGCAAGGTTACAGAAACCAATGCAACGGAAGGGGATGTATGAAGAGGTATTCGGTTTCCGTATGTGTTCTTGCGGTTGTGGCAATCACCTTGTTCATTACGGGGGTTTCCATTGCCGGCCCCGACAGTGTCTACAAAAGAATTCACGATCAAAGATCGGCGATCAGACACGCCCTCCACGACGGCATGCTGTCTCGAAGCGATGCGGCTGTGCTTCGGGGCAACCTCGACAGGATTGAATACAAGCTCGAGGAGTATTTGAGGGAAGGCCGTTTCAATCACGAGCACGAGGCAAAGCTGAAGAGGCGTCTGCATGAAAACAGGGAGCTCTTCAACAGGATGACAAGACGCCCTCCTCCACCGCCTCCACCACGAGTGTACTATTAGAGAGGGATCTCTATTGGAGGAGCGGGGAATCATTCCCCGCTCCTCCTTCTCGACTCGCAAGCGCGCACGTCGTCCGAGACCACCGGAATTTCTTTATTGACATCAAGTTGATGCGGAATATATTCATCCTGACATCGCGCTGGGGGAAATCCCTTATAACAAGTCGTTCATCCTGCTTCGTACGCCCACCAGAATTCGTCCCCGGAAATGGTTTCCGGGCAATATCCCTTTCGCGACGGTTTTCTGAATATCTGCAATCCGCTGACCCTGGCCACCAGCAATCGAATCTTGCTTTTGCAGTCCGGCAGAACCGAAGGAAATATCTTTGAGCGTCGGGTTCATTGTCTTGAATGGACCGATCATGAATCGGGAGGAGCGAACAGCTGGTCATGAGTGATATTCCGGGTAAACGCGGCTATGTAAAGGGCTCTCTCTACGCGGCATTTGTCGGATGGTCTCTTTACGGCGCGGTTTTCCCCGTTGAGACGCACACATTTCGGTTGGTCCACCTGGGATTGATTTTCGCTCTTGCCTTCCTGACCTATCCGCTTTCTCCGAAAGCCGGGCGCTGGTCGGGATGGGTGGACCTCGGCCTGGCCCTCCTGGGGGTTGCCACCGTAGCGTATGCTCTGATCGATCTTGACCAGTTTATTCGCCGCTCCACTCTTCCAGACCCTCTCGACGTGTTTTTCGGAATTGCGGCGATTGCGCTGCTGCTTGAACTCTCGCGCAGAATGGTGGACACAACGTTCACCCTGGTGGTCCTGGGATTTCTCCTGTACTGCTTTCTGGGCGGGTATTTCCCCGGCACGCTCTCCCACCGGGGTTACGAAATCGACCGGATAATCGGGCACATGTACATGACTCTCGAGGGAATCCTCGGCGTGCCCATATCCGTCAGCGCATCATTCGTTCTGCTTTTCGTAGTCTATGGGACCTTTATGGATGTGGCGGGCGCGGGCAGCTTCTGGCTGGACCTCTCCCTTGCGACGATGGGACGCTCATCGGCAAGCGCCGGCCGTGGGGCCCTCATAACGACCGCCCTTCTGGGCGGCCCTCAGGCGAGCGGAGTCGCCACGACGATCTCCGTTGCCCCTCTCATGTGGCCCATCCTGAAAAAAGCGGGCTACTCCGCCAGCATGGCCGCCGGCCTCATTTCCGCCGGGGGCATAGGAGCGGTCATATCCCCGCCGCTCATGGGCGCCGCGGCTTTTCTCATCATGCAGTTTTTGAACGTGCCGTTCCTCGATGTCGTGATAATGGTGCTGGTTCCCACCATCCTGTACTACCTGGGAACGTTTTTCCTGCTGGAAATCGAGGCGCGCAAGTATCGCTTCATCCCTCCCGACACCGAAGCCAAGACGGTCGGGCATGTCCTGAAGACCAAGGGGTACCACCTGATTTCCCTGATCATCCTGGTCCTGCTTCTGGCCGTTTTTAACAAATCCCCCGAATACGCCGCCCTTGGGGCCCTGCTGACGACCGTAGCCACCAGTTTCTTGAGCAGGGACAGAGGCGAGTGGCTGACGCCGCGAAGAATAGTCGAGGCGATCATCGAGGGCGGCAAGAATGTGCTGCCTGTGGCGGTGCTCCTCGCGGCCGCCGGGTTGATCGTCGGCACGTTCACGCTCACCGGCCTCGGACTGAAGATCTCCGGACTCATCATGTCGGCAAGCGGCGGCTCCCGAATAATCGCCATACTGCTTGCCACCGTCGCATCGATGGTCATCGGCCTGAGCCTGCCGATTACGGCCACCTACATCATGACGGTCGTTATGGTCGCACCCGCGCTCGTGAAGGTTGGAGTGGCAGTCCACGTAGCCCATCTTCTGGCCTTCTATTTCGCGGTTCTCTCGGAGGTTTCACCTCCTGTCGGCCTCTCTCCCTGCGCTGCTGCGGCCGTTACGGGCGCAAATCCCTTCGAGTCCATGATGCAGGCGTGGAAATACTCCCTGCCGGCTTTTCTCGTGCCGTTCTTTTTTTCGGCTACCCCCGAGGGGGCGAACCTGCTCATTACGGGCGCAACCATCCCGGGGTTCATCGCGGCCTGCGCGTCCAGCATCGCGGCGCTCTTCCTGCTCTCATTGGGAATAGTCGGCTACTTTCGCGGACCTCTTACGCTGATAGAAAGAGCTATCCTCGTGGCTGCCGTTCTCATCATGGCCTTTTCCCCCATGAGCCTTTCTGTGCAGGGACTCTTGCCCTTTGCCGCCGGGCTGGCCGTGCTCCTTCGCAATTACTACACGACCGGCCTGCAGACGGTTCGGCGGTAGAACAGCCTTTTGCGAACCCGGACCATGACCGCGAATCGGAAGGCCCCGGATCAACCGCACCGCCCGGAGTGTCTTCGAGAACAGGGATGAAATAGTTGGGAGCCGTGCAACTCGACCTCATACAAGGAGGAGAACCATGACGAACGGACGAGCAAGAATCGTTTTCCTGTCCATGTGCTTTCTAGCGATGTTTTTCCTGGCGGTTGCTTCGCCGTATGCTCAGAGCAAGTTCTCCTTCAGCATAGTGACGGGCGGCACCGGAGGAGTATGGTACCCGCTTGGCGGCGCCATCGGCGGGCTGATCGGCAGGAATGTCCCCAATACGGAGGGCACTTCGGAGGCAACCACGGCCGCCATCGACAACCTGAAGCTGCTCAATGCGGGCCGCGCGGGCATGGCTTTCTGCTACGACTACCACGTGGTCTGGGCAAACGAGGGCAAGGTTCCCGGAATATCGGGCAAGCACAAGGTCCGGCTGGTGCTCGGATTCTACGAGCAGCCGCTGCACATCGTGACGAAGGAAGGCACCGGCATCAAGTCCATAATGGACCTCAAAGGAAAACGCGTATCGACCGGCGCGCCGAACAGCGGGACCGAGGAACAGGCGGAGTATGTGCTAAAGCCGCTCGGCTTTGACTGGAACAAGGATTTCAGCCGTGAAAAACTGGGTGCGACCGAGTCCGTCGGGGCCCTCAAGGACGGCAAGATACATGCATTCTTCTGGAGCGGAGCGATTCCCACCTCCTCGATCATCGACCTCGCATCGACGCCGGGATTGAAGCTGGTGCTGCTGCCGGTCGACGGCGAGATTCAGGATAAGATCATGAAAGCCAATCCCGGCGTGTTTCATCCGACCGTCTTCAAAAAGGAGAGCTACTCCGGGCTGCAGGGCGACGTCCCGGCAATCGCGATCACGGCGGTGCTGACGGCGATGGATACCTTTCCCGAAGACAGAATGTATGAGATCGTGAAGACGGTATTTTCAAACACCAATGAGATCTCGGCGGTCTGGAAAGGCGCCCTGCAGATGACGCCTCAGACGGCGGTGGGACAGGTGACCCCCGAGAGCCTGAATTACCTGCACCCCGGCGCTCAGAAGTATTTCCGCGAGCAGGGAGTGCTTAAATAGACGGCGCGCGCCACGGGCGGGCATCCGCCTGTGGAAAGTCTCATCCGGATTTGCGTTCGAGCATGTTTCGCAAGGACGCTTTTGAAAAGCGCGGGGCAATCATTTCCCCGCTCCCTGGTGCTCCCGGAGATATCGACCAGAGCGCTCCCCGGTGTCAAGCGAGGTCATTCAAGTGGGATTCCGGAAAACTCCAGCCGCCATTGTCGGCCTGCTGTGCCTGGGGGCCGCATGCGCCTGGTATTTCGTTTGCTGCACAGGGTATACGCAGCTGGAGATTACGGACCGGGAGAGCGGAAGGGTGATTCTTTCATCGTTGCTGCGGGACGGCGAAAAAACCGTCATGACGTGGAGAAACTCGCTCTTCGGCCTTGATGTGACGGAGATTTTTCAGTCACAAGGCGGCTTCCTGGTACTGGACGGGGTCACCTTTGCCGACCCGAGCGGAATGCCCCCTCCGGAGGTGAGCCCTTCCGACGTCGACGATCTCTACCAAACCGGCGGACCGTTCACCGCGCGCGGAATCGGCAGATCGTTCAGCCGTGTGGTCTACCGGGTGGGGGAAATCGGCAATCCCACCTTCCGCGCGCGGGACCGCACGGTGAATTTCAAAAATGAAGTAGGATTCGGCGGGGGCGTGGTCCTGACCGCGGCCGTCCCCTCACGGACTTATGTCCTGAGAGCACTGCTGGGCATAGTTCCGAGTCCCACCGGCGTGGGGCCCGCGAACGCGCGGCAAACCTCCCCCTGATACGCACGCATTTGTGTTCAAGAATGTACCAAGGAACGCTTTTGAAAAGCGTGGGGAGAGAGCGCCCCGCACCCCCACGCCGCTACGCGGCTCATTTTGGCGCTACGGCCTACGCGCGCTTGGCGGAACCGATCATCTGCCAAAAAACTTTTTGAGCTTGTCTCCGGCCCCGGATACCGCCTTTTTGCCGGTCTCGGACGTCTTTTCCATCACGTTTTTCTTCTCCGAAACATCGGAGGGCCTCACGCCTTTCCGGGCAGCATCCATGGCCAGGGCGCAGGGGTTGCCGCCCTTGCCGGAACTGCCGCCGGCAAGCGACGCCGCGATGCCCGCGGGACCGAAAAGGACCGCGCCGCCCACCGATTTCCCAAGAGCAATAGCCGATTGCGTCGGATCGACTGTAACGGAGGGTTTGGCCAGCGTGCCGCTCAGCTTGAGCACCTTTGCCAGTTCGCTCGCACTCACGCTGACTTTGCCGAGCCCTTCGAATCCGGTGCCTTCCTTGGGGGAGGGTTTGAGCAGAATGTCGAGGGCCTCGGTTTTCAGATTGATGGAACCTTCCCCGAATACGGTAATATGGTTCGTATCGAGAACCCAGCCCGTGGTTCCCGCAATTCCGCCCTTGATGTCAAAGCCGTTCACGAGGCAATTGACTTCGGCGAAGTCGGTTTTCTTGCTCAGGGGATTTAAAAGCCGAAAGGCACTCGCGCTGATGTCCCCACCCAGGAGGTCGATATATTTGTTATCGATCCGGCTGTTGCTCACCCTCAGAATCGTCTTTCCATTGAGCGAGCCCATCAATTCGGCAACGGATCCGCCCGTGCCGACAACGTCAATGTCGAGATCGAGATGCCCCGAAAGCTTCCGGGAAGCCTCGAGTTCCTTCGTCACCCGGGCAAGATCCAACCCCTCACCTTTCAGGACCATCCGGAGAGCAAACATCCTGCCTCTGGGGCTTACGTTAATGCGCGCGTCCAGGGATCCTCCTCCAAGATTGGTCTTGAAAGACTTTACGTCGAGTGTCCCCCCGGCAGTCGTCAAGGCGAGGTTCGTATTATTGAGGGTCGTCCGGGGCGTGAGGATCTCTGCGGCCTGAAGCCGCAGGTCGGCATCCACGACCCTAAGCGGCTCTATCGATATCGGGTTTGCGGGAAAGATCCTGTCCCGCCTCGATGCCGGTTCCTGCGGGCTTTTCTTGCCGGAGTCTTTCGGCAAAAAGGTCCTCAGGTCCATTTTCGCGCCCGAAAGCGTCGCGCCGATCCTGGGCGTCTCGCCCGCGAAGTTCAGATCCGCGTTTCCAGCCAGGTCCGTGCCTGCAAACACGATCTTGAGCTCGCTTACCTGGAACGCTTTTTCTCCGGAATCGACGGCGTGGCCGGAGATATGGAAATCGCCCGAAGCCGGGATCTGAAGCCCGGCGAGTTGACCGGCCCTGGCGGCGTCCCCGCCCTGCAGATCGAAAGTGAGATCCATGCCTCGGCGAGCAAGCGGGTCCTTGATGGAGCCGGTCAGCTTCAGTCTTGCGCGGTCCTCGGTTCCCAGGTCGAAAACGAGACTTTCAAGCGCCGGACTCCCGCCCCGTCCGACGATTTTGCCCACCAGCCTGAAAGGTCCCATATCGGGAACCCAGGCCATCTGAGCCAGTTCGACGACATCCGTGACCGATGGGCCTCGTGCGTCAATATTGATCGCGAGGTTCCTGTCCCCGAAGAGGTCCCTGATTTCACCATCCACGCTCAGGGTTGCCTTGCCCGCTTTGCATTCGATCTTGACCGGCCATATCCCGTGGGGCTCGTTCAGCGCCATCACGGAGCCGACGGTACCGGTGACTTCAAGGGACTTCCCGTTGAGCGCGCCGTTTAGTTCCAGCCGGATGGGAGTCTCGGCGGAAGTAGAAGAGGCGGTCAGTTTTTCGACGCTCAGGGAATACATCCTTGCGGATCTACCGTCTCGAAAGGCCAAGCGTCCTTTTTCGATCCTCACTTCGCGAAAGGTCAGGAAAGGGGATGCCGCGACGCTCTTCTTCCCGGCTTCCGCCGGAGGGGGCTCTTTGGCGGTCTGTACGGCGGCATCGGAGAGAAGATTCAGTTTTCCGGATTTGTCCGTCTCGATCAGGATGTCAGGCTCGACCAGGACGAGGCGGTGCAACTCGACTTTCCCGCTGATCAACGGGATGAGGGCAACCTGCATCTCGAGCTTTTTGATGACGGCAAGCTCGGGCCTCGAACCCCACGGGGCATTCTGATAGCTCACATCCTCGGCCACAAGCGCCGTGTTCAGCCCGATCTTGAGCCCGATATTGCCGGCCAGCTTCAATTCACGCCCGGTGGCTTCCTTGACTGCCCTGGTTATCTGCGGCTTGAGATCGTTATAGTCGTAGCTCGAAACGATGAAATAGATCGCCACGAGTAAAAGGGCGATCATGCCGGTGACGGTGCCCAGGATGAATTTCCAGCGCATGCGGGTTTCTCCCAGATTCTTGATCGGCCTTTCGTCTTCGGGTCAACAGTCGGGACTGCCCGGGAAGATTCCCGATCGATGTCGCGGCAACGGCCCGGGATAAGATTTTCTCCGTGCTTCTACTCCATTATAGTGATCGTCATGGATCGTTTCATCAGAGTCCCGCCAAAAAGCGCGGGCGCTCCCTCACCCAGTGCCGCTACGCGCTCATTTCGCCGCCGGAGTCTCACACGCTTGCGTGTTCCGCCGATGCCGCCGGGGGCGCGGGAATCCCATGGCTGCAGGGGACATCGCAGCCGCATTTTCCGCACACGTCCACAAGGGGGAGGTCGCCGTAGTGCTTATCGTTTACAAGGCATTGACGATAGCACGCGTGCCGGTCGAAGCCGCCCTCGCTCAGGGCCCCGTACTTACACTTGGCGTAGCAGGCCGAGCAACGGTATCCCGCTTTCAGAAGACAGAATTCCGCCCGCGGGCGCACGGTCGGCGTGAGTTCCATGCTGGTGACGAGGCTCCCGAGCCTTCCGCAGCATCCGGCCCGGGTGATCAGGAGGTGATGCGAACCAAAAGTCCCCAACCCGGCGATATAGGCCAGGTGCTTGTGCGACCACCCGCTGATGAGCTTTTCTTCATCGAAATTGTGTGTCGCCGGGGTGGTGGCCGACAGGTGGCCCTCTTTGCAGAGGACATCCTTCAGGTGAAGATTCACGGCAGCGATGAGCCGGTTGGTTTCCGGGTATGCCTCTGCCCAGCTTCGGGCGGCGAAACCTCCCGACCGGCCGTTTTCCTCTCCGAGCCATTCCCGGAAAGGAATGAAAAAGACGATCACCGATCGCGCCGACGCAAGCAGATCGGACGGCAGCGCATGCTCGGGATCGATAACGCGCCGCAGTTCCTCAAATAGACCGTCCCGTGCGGAAGCAACCGCCGCCAGTGGGGGGAGCCAGTAATCCACGCCTTTGTGCTCGTGTGTCCAGACCGTTATCACCGATTGTATTTCATTTTCCAGCCATTGAATCTGATCGGGATTTGCCCTATCCGTGATGTGCGACATTTCGCAGCCCTCTTGATCTATCGGATTTCGTAGGTAACATTCCTGAACCCGAGCCCATGTCCTGCGACAGGCTTCCGGGGCGACACCGGAAAATGCGTTTGATTCCGCTCCGGGCAATGGTTTTCTTACCCATTAACCGTTATCCAGTCAACCCTCATGCTCGCGTTCGCCCGATTCATCCTCCCGGAATGAAAAAAATCCTCAGACTTTCCTTGACACAACAGTGGTTAATCTGGGATGAATCATAGGATTTCCTTTTCACCGGCGGGGCACGTTCAGGGATGATGGAGAGCTATTCTTTGTGACTTTTTTCTTTCAGGAGGAGAGTGCCAATGAAGAAATTTTTAGCACCGGTCATTGTAGTGTTATTCATGGCGAGCACGGCTCTTGCCGCGGGTCCGGTCAAAATCGGACTGATGGGACCGATGACGGGATCGTGGGCCAGCGAAGGCCAGGAAATGAAGCAGGTAGTCGAACTGCTGGCCCAGGAACTCAACGCCAAGGGCGGTGTGAACGGCGAAAAGGTTGAAGTCATCAGCGAAGACGACGGCGGCGATCCGCGCACGGCGGCATTGGCCGCTCAACGCCTGGCCACGCTCGGCGTTGTCGCAGTGATCGGCACTTACGGTTCCGCCGTTACCGAGGCAACCCAGAATATTTACAGCGAAGCAAAAATCATTCAGATCGCCAACGGATCGACCGCAATCAGACTGACCGAAAAGAACCTGAAGTACTTCTTCCGCACCTGCCCGCGCGATGACGAGCAGGCCAAAGTGGCTGCTGCCACGATACAGATGCTCAAGGTCAAAAAGGTTGCCATCCTTCATGACAACAGCACCTACGCGAAGGGGCTGGCGGATGAGACCAAGGGCTTGCTGGGCAAGGACAAGGGCGTGGAAATCGTCTTCTTCGACGCTCTGACCCCGAAGGAACAGGACTACACGACCATTTTGACGAAAATTAAGGGCACGAACCCTGACTTCGTCTTCTTCACGGGTTACTATGGCGAGGCTGGCCTTCTTCTCAAGCAAAAGAAGGAAATGGGATGGAACGTTTCCTTCATGGGTGGGGACGCCACCAATAATCCGGACCTGGTGAAGGTCGCCGGGAAAGACGCCGCCGCCGGTTTTTATTTCATCAGCGCTCCTCTGCCGAAGGATCTGCCCACCGAAGAGGCTAAGGCATTTCTGGCCGAGTTCTCCAAGAAATACGGCAACGCTCCGGGCTCGATCTATTCGGTCCTCGCCGGTGACGGTTTCCGGGTGACGGTTGCCGCGATCGACAAGGCAAAGACGGCCGACACCGGAAAAATGGCCGAGTATCTCCATACGGGGCTCAAGGACTTCCCCGGCCTGACCGGAAAGATTTCGTTCAACGACAAGGGTGACCGGGTTGGAGAGGTGTACAGGGTCTACAAGGTCAACCCCGACGGGCAGTTCATTCTGCAGCAGTAACGACGAGACTGGCACGGGACGGAGGGTGCCGGTCGATTCGGCCGGAGGCCGCGGAGACGATCATGATTGGGCGGGCACGACTGGGACACTCCCCTTCTATCGGGTGATGCCCGCTTTTCGACCGCACCGGCACCCCTCCTGCTCCGTGAGTTGAAAACATTTAAGACGATCAAAATCGAAATACATTCATGGAACAGCTTGCTCTACAATTGACCAACGGTCTCGCGGTGGGCGGCATCTACGCCCTGATTGCCTTGGGCTACACCATGGTATACGGCGTGCTGAAGCTGATCAACTTTGCCCACAGCGACCTTTTTACGCTCGGAGCCTACCTCGGCTTTACTCTCCTTGCTTCAAAACTTCTGACCGGGATGGGCGCATTCTGGGGCACGATCATCCTCGCGATGATGGTAATGGGAATGATCGCGATCGTGGGCGCATTGCTCGATCGCGTTGCCTACCGTCCTCTTCGGGAATCCCCTCGCCTCTCCGCCGTGGTGTCCGCCCTGGGCGCATCGATCTTTCTGCAAAATGCTATAATGCTGGTCTACGGCGCCCGCTACCAGGTCTATCCGCAGGATATCCTGCCGAGGATGGCGATGGACATCATGGGCGTCCAGGTCCCCCTCGTAAGGGTTCTCGTCCTGTGCATATCCCTGGCGATGATGGCAGGGCTCTACTTCTTCATCCAGAGGACCAGGATCGGTACGGCGATCCGCGCCGCGGCCATCGATCAGGGCGCCGCGCGCCTCATGGGCATAGATGTAAATCGCGTCATTCTGATAGTGTTCATGGTCGGTCCGGCCTTGGGCGGCGCCGCCGGCCTGCTGGTGGGTCTGTACTATGGCCAGATCAACTTCGCGATGGGATGGGGGTATGGACTCAAGGCTTTCACCGCCGCCATTCTGGGAGGAATCGGCAATATCCCAGGCGCGATGATCGGCGGACTGCTGCTCGGTGTTATAGAGTCGCTCGGGGCGGCGTACGTGTCCCTGGCATACAAAGACGCAATCGCCTTCATGGTCCTGATACTGATACTGATCTTCCGGCCGACGGGGCTGCTTGGCGAGCGGGTGGCTGAAAAGGTATGAACAAAAGAATCGTGATTTTTGCCTCGGTGAGCGTCGTGATGGCGGCGCTTCCCCTGGTGCTCAACGCCTACTGGATAGATGTGCTGAACAATATCGGCATTTACGCCGTACTGGCTTTGAGCTTGAATCTGATAGTGGGGCATTCGGGCCTCTTCAATCTCGGGCACGCCGCTTTCTACGCGTTCGGCGCCTATACGGCGGCCATTCTCAACACGACCTGCCACATACCCGTGCTCTGGCTCCTGCCCGTCTGCGGATTTACGGCCGGCTTGTTTGCCCTCATGGTTGCCCGGCCCATCATTCATCTGCGCGGGGATTACCTGTGCATCGTCACCATCGGGATCGGCGAAATTGTCCGCATCGCCCTGATAAACAACATCTTCGGAATTACCGGCGGAGCCAACGGCATCTTCGGAGTCTCGCGCCCATCCGTCTTTGGTCTGGCCATCAGGACGCCCCAGCAGTTCTTCTATCTCATATGGATATTCGCGGGCATCACAGTAATCCTGTTTCATCTCCTGGAGTACTCCCGTGTGGGACGCGCATTCAATTATCTCCGGGAGGACGAAGTGGCGGCGGAAGGCAGCGGCATCAACACCGCAAGGTACAAGTTGATAGCCTTCGTGCTCGGTGCGGCTTGGGCGGGAATGGCCGGGAATATCTACGCCGCGAAGATGAGCATCATATCCCCGGAGTCCTTCTGCTACTGGGAATCCGTCCTCATGTTCTGCATCGTGATCCTCGGCGGATCGGGGAGTATTCC
>JAJFVB010000165.1 GCA_021372055.1 Desulfobacteraceae bacterium
CGGCATCGGCTTTCCTCCAGATGCGGCGCGAGGCAGTCCGCAAAGGTGGCGCCGATTTCCCGGAACACTCCGCGATACTTGGCTACGAACGGCGCGGAACATCCCGGAGATACTCCTGGTATGCCCTCCCGAAAAACTGCGACACCATCTTCTTTCCGGGCTGCACACTGACCGGAACAAGATCCGACAAAGTCGCCATCGTCTTCGAACACCTGAAAAAGCAGGTCCCGAACCTCGGGATCGTACTCGACTGCTGCACCAAGCCTTCGCACGACCTCGGGCGCGAAGACCATTTCCACGCCATGTTCGGCGAGATGAAGAGCTACCTCACGGCGAATTCCATCCGCAATGTGCTCGTGGCGTGCCCCAACTGCTACAGGATCTTCAGGCAGTACGGCGAAGAATTTTCGGTGAAAACCGTCTATGAAGTCCTGGCCGAAAACGGTCTGCCCGAAACGGCCCCCGTTTCGGGGACGGTGACGATTCACGACCCCTGCGCCATACGGTTCGAAGAACAGATCCACGGGGCCGTTAGAGAGCTTATCGCGCGCAAGGGCCTTGCCGTGAGCGAAATGGCGCATCACGGGAAAAAGACCCTTTGTTGCGGCGAGGGGGGATCTGTCGGATTTCTCTCCCCCGAGCTATCGAAGAAATGGGCCTCCACGAGACAGGCGGAGGCACAGGGCCGGATGATGATCACCTACTGCGCCGGATGCGCCAATGCCCTGGGTGGCGGCAATCCGACGGGCCATATTTTGGACCTGCTCCTGGAACCGCAGCAGACCCTGGCCGGAAAAGCGGAGGTCACCCGCGCGCCCTGGACCTATCTGAAACGTATCCGGCTCAAGAAGAAGCTGCAGAGGGAAATGAATCCGGCGGTGTCCCGCGAGCGCACTTTCAGCGCGGAGAAAAAAAAGAGCCCGGCGGGACTCTTTATCAGATTGGGGATTCTGCTCCTCCTCATCGGCGGAGTTTGGGCCGTGCGCTCGACAGGGGCCTCCGGCTACCTCGACCAGGAGGCCTTGAGAAACCTGATCCAAAGCTACGGCCTGCTCGCGCCCCTGTTCTATATGCTCGTGTATGCGCTGGCGCCCGCCCTCTTTCTGCCGGGCCTTCCCATCACAGTGGCGGGAGGGATTCTGTTCGGTCCCTTCTGGGGTGTCGTCTACACCATAACGAGTTCAACGGTCGGGGCGTGCGTGGCATTTCTCATTTCGCGGTATCTGGCCCGGGACTGGATCGAGCGAAAACTCAGAAGCCCCCGGTGGAAAAGGCTGGATGAAGAGGTTGAACGGCACGGGTGGAAGGTCGTTGCGCTAACAAGGCTCATTCCGCTTTTTCCTTTCAACCTGCTCAATTACGCTTTCGGCCTGACAAAGGTAAAGTTCCTCCATTACGCGGCGGCGACTTTTTTTTGCATGCTCCCGGCGTGCATCGCATTCATCGTGTTTTCAAGCTCGCTTCTGGACCTGATACGCGGAAGGGTTTCGCCCACGTTTATCGCGGGTATCTGCTTGATAATCCTGGTTTCGCTCATTCCGGTATTCTACCGGAAAAGGCAAAAATCACGGCTGCCGTCCGAGGAGCCCGAGGTTCGAACAAACGGCAAAGGGGAGGACCTTTCATGAGAAGACGTTTGTGTGGCATTTTCCTGCTGCTTTTTTCGCTTTGCATCGCCTGTCCCGCTGCGGCCGATGATGTCATGCCCACGAAGGAGAACCCGCTGGTTGTGGACAAGGAAGGCAAGCGCATCCTCATTTACACGGAAGTGAACGAAAAAAACCTGAACGAGACCAATCCCCACTGGGGCATCGTTTCCAAGGACGGAAAGTTCGGAGACAAGGCGATCCTTCTGTCCTATGCCAATCACCTGGCGTTTTGCGATGCGCTTGAGCAGATCGGCGCGAAACCGGGCAACAATCTTACCGAGGACACGCTCGATGTGCCGGTGCAGGGCGACACGCTTCGCGTGAGCGCCACGTGGCCCGGACTGGGGCGGGAAGCCCCGCTCGAGGAGATCTTCTATGACCGGACGGGCAAGGGCTTCGAGATCAAATTCGGGGGCAACAGGCCCGCGTCTGTTGCAAAAAACACCGGCTGCATAACCTGTCTGGAAAGCTGTTGGATATCCATTACCAGCAATGCGAAATACCCGAACATTTCATCGACGAAGCGCACGTCGACTCCCAACTCGAAGTTCAAGGGGCAGAAGGCGGTCCTGCCCGGCGGAGGGAAACCGGTGATATTGATCTACAGACCTGTTTGAACGGGTTAAGTTTTTTGTTTCATTGACAAATGAGGAAAGTTGAGTGAAATAACCCCTGTGCCCGGGCAAAGAAGTACCCCGAAGTCGCGAAAAGCGTCACGGCATGCAGGGCGCATTCCGTACCGAAAGGATTCCAATGAGTGCAGAACGGCTCGATTGTAGAGGGCTGGCGTGTCCCAATCCGGTCCTGAAAGCAAAGGAAAGCGTGGAGCAGGGCGTAGACCGGCTCACCGTCCTGGTAGATAACGCGGCGGCCGTTGAAAACGTCGGCAGATTTCTGACAAGAATGGGTTTTGAAGTCCATTCCTCGGGAAGCGACAGCGAATTCGAAGTGGTCGGCTCCAGATCCGGAACGGCGACCGCGTCGCCGCAACGTCCGGAACCCGCCTCCGATGAAACGGCAAAGATTGCCGTGCTCGTTGCAACCGACCGGCTTGGGCGCGGCGATGACGAACTCGGCCGCAAGCTTGTGGGAAATTTCATCGGAACGCTCAAGGAGATGGGCACCGAACTGTGGCGGGTGATTCTGGTCAACGGCGGCGTCAAGTTCGCCGTCGAAGGGTCCGAAAGCCTGGACAGGTTGCGGGAACTTGAAGAATCGGGCGCCACGGTACTCGTCTGCGGAACCTGTTTGAACCACTTCGGGCTGCTTGAAAAGAAACGGGTCGGTGAAACGACCAACATGCTGGACATCATTACCGCCATGCAGGTGGCGGACAAGGTAATCAGCATCACCTGAGGCGCATCCGGCTTCAGGCGCGCTTCAGGAATCGGAGGAATTTGCATGGCCCGAAAACGGGTGGAATTGGCTAAGACGGTCCGAGCAGCCGGATGAGCGGCAAAAATCGGTCCGGGAGACTTAGCGGAAGTTCTGGCAGCACTGCCAATGGAAAATGATCCCAACCTTCTCGTTGGGCGCGAAACGTCGGATGATGCCGGCGTCTACCGCCTCAACGACGAGTTGGCGCTCGTCCAGACCATTGATTTCATAACTCCGGTCGTGAACGATCCCTACGATTTCGGCCGGATCGCGGCCGCCAATTCGCTGAGCGACGTCTACGCGATGGGCGGAAGGCCGCTCACGGCGATGAACGTGGTCTGCTTCCCCATACGCACCATGGAAAAGGAGATCCTGCAGGAAATCCTCCGGGGCGCAATCGAGAAAGTGCATGAATCCGGAGCCGCGCTCGTGGGCGGACACAGCGTCGAAGATCCCGAGATCAAGTTCGGCCTTTCGGTGACCGGAGTCGTGCATCCCGATCGGATTCTCACCAATGCCGGGGTGAAGCCCGGTGACGCGCTGGTCCTCACGAAGCCGCTCGGAACGGGCGTATTGGCCACGGCAATGAAAGCGGGCCTTATTTCCGAAAAAGCCCAGGCCGAAGCCGTCGAGACCATGGCAAGCCTCAACCGCCAGGCCGGGGAAGCGATGCTTGAATATCCGGTGAACGCCTGCACCGATGTTACCGGCTTCGGTCTTCTGGGGCACGTTCTGGAGATGGCCGAGGGAAGCGGGGTATCCATTGCCCTGCTGACGGATCGGGTCCCCCTGCTCTCCGAGGTGCTTGACGCAGTGCAGATGGGACTGCTCCCGGCCGGAAGCTTCGCCAACCGTAATTTCTGCGCTCACCAGCTCAGTCAGCCCAAGCCGATCGATCCGATGCTGCTCGACCTGCTGGCGGACGCGCAGACCTCGGGGGGGCTGCTCATCTCACTTCCCGAGACCTCCGCTCGCCGCCTCGTGGAGGACCTGAAATCGCGCGGGGTAAGCTCTGCAGCCATCATAGGTCATGCTTCGAAAGAATCCGGAAGCCGCATCGAACTGCTTTAGCCCGACCGCCGGAGAAAACTCACCCATCG
>JAJFVB010000011.1 GCA_021372055.1 Desulfobacteraceae bacterium
CTGCGCGCCGTTTCCCGCGACGGCGACTGGACCGGATGGTGTGAGTTTTTCCTCCGGGGCATCCAGGGTCAGGCATACGAAAACGAGTGCAAGGCTCGGAACATCCTTGCGCTTTACGACCATGTCAAGAACCGGGTGATCGAGTTGACCCATTCGCAACACGCGATTCGTGTGGTCGATTTTCTATTTCAGTCGCCTGTTTTTGCCGCGCCGTCTTTTACGTACGATTCCGGCATTCCCAAGCCCACCGCAAACCGTATCCTTACGCTCCTGCGCGACAAGGAAATCCTGGTTCAACTTCGGGAAGGCAAGGGGCGCTTGCCCGGAATATACGCTTTTCTCCAATTGCTTCGTATTGCCGAGGGGACCGCGTGCTTTGAAGCTCACCCGTAAGACGCAAAAGCTCTATTGTCTCACGTAGTAAAAAATATGAGACTCAAGCCGATTTGAATCTAGTGGATGAGACGCAAAATCATGAACGAAGCCGAAACCAGAGCCGAACATATCGATCCGGCCTTGAAGCAGGCCGGTTGGGGTGTGGTGGAGGGCAGCCGCATTCTGCGGGAATATCCCATCACACTGGGCCGCATCGAGGGCTTCGGGCGGCGCGGCAAGCCTCTGAGCGCCGATTACGTCCTGGTCTTTCGAAACCACAAGCTGGCCGTGATCGAGGCCAAAGCCTGGGATAAGCCTCTTACCGAGGGCGTCGGGCAGGCAAAGAACTACGCCGGAAAGCTGCACATCCGCTATACCTATTCGACGAACGGACAGGGAATTTACGGCATCGACATGCAGACGGGCACCGAGGGCGAGGTTGCGGGATACCCCGCACCGGAAGAGCTGTGGGATTGGACCTTCGCCGAGGAAAATGCCTGGAGAGACCGCTTCGCCGCCGTACCCTTCGAGGACAAGGGCGGCACATATGCAGCCCGGTATTATCAGGAAATCGCCATAGATCGTGCCTTGGAGGCCATTGCCGCCGGGCGGGAACGTATCCTCCTCACCCTAGCCACCGGCACGGGCAAGACCTTTATTGCGTTCCAGATCGCCTGGAAACTGTTTTACAGCCGCTGGAACCTGAGCCGCAATCCAAAGCGCCGTCCGCGTATTCTGTTTCTCGCAGACCGCAACATACTGGCCAATCAGGCCTTTAACGCCTTCTCGCCCTTTCCCGAAGACGCCCTGGTGCGGATAGCCCCGGAAGATATTCGCAAAAAGGGGAAAGTACCTAAGAACGGCAGCCTCTTTTTCACGATCTTCCAGACATTCATGAGCGGATCGACGAAAAACGGCAAACCCTCGCCCTACTTCGGAGAGTATTCGCCGAACTTCTTCGACTTCATCGTCATTGACGAGTGCCATCGCGGCGGGGCCAACGACGAAAGCAACTGGCGCGGCATCCTCGACTACTTCGCGCCCGCCGTGCAACTCGGCCTTACGGCCACTCCCAAGCGCCGGGACAACGTGGACACCTACGCCTACTTCGGCGAACCGGTGTATATTTACTCGCTAAAAGACGGCATAAACGACGGCTTCCTCACACCGTTCAAGGTGAAGCAGATTTCAACGACCCTCGACGAATATGTCTATACCCCCGACGATAAGCTGATCGAGGGCGAAGTGGAAGCCGGGAGAATTTACACGGAACCGGATTTCAACAAAATCATCGAAATCAAGGAACGCGAAGCGCACCGCGTGAAGCTTTTCATGGAAGAGATTAACCAGCAGGAGAAGACGCTGGTCTTTTGCGCCACCCAGGACCACGCGCTTGCCGTTCGCGACCTCATAAACCAGATGAAAACAAGCAAGGACCCGAACTACTGCCAGCGCGTAACCGCCAATGACGGCGCGCTCGGTGAACAGCACCTTCGGGACTTTCAGGACAACGAAAAGACCATCCCCACCATACTAACAACATCTCAGAAGCTCTCGACCGGGGTTGATGCCCGGAATATCCGCAATATCGTCCTGATGCGCCCGATCAACTCGATGATCGAGTTCAAGCAAATCATCGGGCGGGGAACGCGGCTCTACGACGGCAAGGATTACTTTACGATCTACGATTTCGTGAAGGCCCACCATCATTTCAACGATCCCGAATGGGACGGCGAACCGATGGACCCGGATACCTGTCCGAAGTGCGGCAGCTACCCCTGCGAGTGCGAACAGTAGCCGCCGCAACCCTGTTCCGTGTGCGGGAAAAGGCCCTGCGAATGTCCGAAG
>JAJFVB010000038.1 GCA_021372055.1 Desulfobacteraceae bacterium
AGGAATCGCTCCGGGGGGTGAGCGGCGGCAAGGGCAGCACGGACATTCAGGCAAAGGTGAGCGGCCTGTGCGAGGCGATAGAGCGGTACTCGGGCATCTATAACGGCGACGAATACAGCGTGCGCGGGACCTATCCAAGCCTGCTGCCCCAGGCGATCCACCCGAACACGTGCATGGGATTCAGCGAGGAACAGTACCGGAACCGCGCGGCATGGAACGACCGGCACGGCGACTCGAGGTATGTCCTCGTCCCGCACCCTTTCGAAGAAGATGCCGAAATCGACTGGACGCCGGTATGGTCGCTCAGCGGGCAACGGTTCCATTACCTGCCCACCGCCTATCTCTATTACGATCATCCCGATTTTCACCGCCGCCGCTGGTGTTTTCCGGATTCCAACGGCACCGCCGCGGGAAACACCCTGGAAGAGGCCATGCTGCAGGGCTTCATGGAACTCGTCGAACGCGATGCCGTCGCGCTGTGGTGGTATAACCGCCTCAGAAGGCGCAGGCTGGATCTCGACAGCTTCAAAATGCCCTACGTCGACGCCATCCGCGAGCACTACGCACGGATGAACCGCGAGATCTGGGTCCTCGACATTACCAGCGACCTGCCCATCCCTGCCTTCGTTTGCGTTTCATGGTGCACCGACAGGCCCGTTCAAAACATCATCATCGGCTTCGGAGCTCACTTCGATCCAAAAATCGCCCTTCTTCGGTCGATCACCGAAGTGAACCAGTTCCTGCCCTCGGTTTCCCTGCTCAATGCGGACGGTTCAACGAACTATCTCTTCGGCGATCAACTCGCCCGGAAGTGGTGGACAACCGCCAGGGTGGAGGAAAACGAGTTCCTGCTGCCCCTCGAAGCCGAATCCGTGAAGCTTTCGGACATTCACGATTTCTCAAGCGACGACCTTCTGACCGATATCGAAACCTGCTTAAGCCTGGTGCGGGAAAAAGGGATGGATTTCCTCGTCCTCGATCAGACGCGCCCGGATATCGGGCTGAACGTCGTCAAGGTCATCGTGCCGCAGCTTTGCCACTTCTGGCGCAGGCTGGGCAAGGAGCGCCTATACGACGTACCAGTGCAAAAAGGATGGCTTGACCAGCGCCTCACTTCCGACCAGCTCAATCCGTGGTCCATTTTCTTCTAGGCCGGCCGCTGCGCAAGATAGTCGGCCCCCGCGTTTTTCCGACCGTCGCATCAATCCCTCAACAGTCCGATACCCTCCGCCCAGGCATCGAAGTCCCCCCGCCGGTCCTCCATGACAAGCCGGGCAAGCCCGTGGCAGAACGAGACCGCGCGGTCCGGCCCCAGACGCCCGTAAAGGGTAAGGGGATCGTCGAGGGTGCGCGGGAGGAAGTACTCCTCGCAAAGGGTCCGTATTCTCCCTTCGTGGATTTCCTGCAAGACCGAGCCAATGCAGTCCCACGCCCCCTGCAGATCCATTCCCCGGTGCGTCCAGTATGAGCCCCAGGGAATACCGAGGGGCCGCCGGAAGCCCCGGCAGGTCCTCCACAAAACGACCTTTCGCGGGGAGGGATTCTCCAGGCGGATTTCGAACCGTTCCCGCGATTCAGCCCCCATCACGGGAACCAGCGAACCGGGCGTGAAATCCGGCATCCAGGGGACTACCGATGTGATAAAAGGCGGGGTTTCGCGCAGGAACTCCCGCGTTTCTCCGAAGAGTTCTTCCGTTTCTCCGGGGAATCCGGCGATGAAAAGCCCTATGGTCATGATGCCCGCCTCGCGGCAATTGAGCACGGCTCTCCGATTCTCCTCAACGCTGCAGCGCTTGTTCATGAATCCCAGCACCCGGTCGGAACCGGATTCAAAGCCGACGTAGACGTATTCGCAGCCCGCAGCCCGCATCATCGCGGGAACCGCCGGATCGGCCAGATCGCCCGGCCTCGCGTAGCACCCCCATCGCAGACGGTTGCCAAGTCCCGATCGGATAAGATTTTCGCACAACCCTTCCAGCCGCGCGCGCGGATGCGTGAAAAGCGAGTCCAGGCACAGTATGTCCCGGATTCCCATGGAGCCGTTCATGGTGCGCCAGTCTTCATAGATGCGTTCCGCTCTCTTGTAGCGGAACTCCCTGTTTCCCATCAGGAAAGGGTAGTCGCAAAACGCGCAGCGAAACGGGCACCCCCGGACGCTTTCGTAGAGCACCCGGCCTTCCTGCGCGGCGGCCATGTCCCGGAAGTCCGGCAACGGAGCGGTATCGAGATCGATATGGGCAAGCGGGGCGGTGGAGTCGCAAAGGTCTTTCCCGGTACGCCAGATCAGCCCGGGTATCGAATCGAGGTCAACATTCCCGCCTAGGGCGTGCGCCAGGAGCTTTCCGAAACGGCCTTCGGCCTCGCCTCTTAACAGGTAGTGAAAGGGAACGCGGTTTAGGTCGGCCCGATTGAGCTTGTAGGCCCCGGGACCGCCCAGAAAGATCTTCACATGTCCGGGGATCGATCTCAGCAGAAAGAAAAGCCATGCCGGAACGAGGTAGGTGGTACTGAGCGCGAGCAGCGAGTATTCGTCGAAGATGGAAGGGTCTTTCAGCACGCCCCGCGAGTCGACCAGATCGCCAATGGACATGATCCGGGATTGGATTCCCGCTTCCTCGGCCTCCCGGCGGAGGATCAGTTCAGCCAGCCCGAAAACCGAGGACTGCGAGGCCCGATGGTGCGCCACGGGTCTCGTTTTGAACGGGTGGCAGGGCGGCCCGGGCAGCGCGAACCGGTAGCGGAGGTCGTCAGCCGAGCCGGTCTCCGTGCCGTCCGCGGGCCCGATACCTTCCAGGAACTTTCGGAGCAGCCGGTCTTCGGCCTCCATCATCGGAAGACGCGGGTCGATCGAGCCGCCGACGATCAAAAGCTTTGCCATAACGGATTCTTTCCGGGGTTATTCGTGGCCGACCGGGGGGGTATCCCCCTCCATGGCTTTGGCGGCCAACTCGGGAACTGCCTTGTGGAGCACTCCCTGCAGCATGCGCTGCATGAGAGCCACGGTCATGGGCCCGTCCGAAGCGTAGTATTTCGAAAGAAACCGCATGTAGAGATTGAAGTAGCGGGCGACGAACTCCTTTTTCGGCAACCTGGTGGCGGTAACGGGATGCTGCAGATCGAAATAGTCCCAGTTCGGCCGCCCGTTTGGCTGGCGAACGACAATGGATTCATCGGCGTAGCCCGTTCCCGGCAGCGGCGTCCAGATCGTAAACGATGGATGTTCCACCTTGTTTTCTTCGATGAAGTGGATTAGCTCGTCGAACTGCTTGTCCGAATAATCCGGATGAATGATGAAGTTGCACATCAGGTGGATGTCCAGCTCCGCGGCGAGTTGGAGCCCCCTCTCCACCTGCTCCCGCTTCTGGCGCTTGCGGTATCCGCTGGACTCTCCGTCGAATATGGTTTCCACCCCGAGCAGAAAGCGCTTCATGCCGATCTGCCGCCAGCGTTTTATGAGATCGGCGTGCTTGAGCATCGAATCGACCCGGCAGTAGCCGAAGTATTCCTTTTCGATGCCGGAGCGCTCGATCTTGTCGGCCAGCAGGAACATCCGTTTTGCGTTGATGAAGGGTTCGTCGTCGGTCAGGAAAACATGGCGTTCGGCAATCGTCCCGAGCTCCGAGACGACCGAGTCGAGATCGCGCGTGTGGTAGCGCCCGCCCATGATTCGCCACAGGGAGCAGAAGGAACAGCGGAAGGGGCATCCTATCGAGGTGCGGATCATGGCGATGGGCCGCATCCAGTCGATGTAGTAGTCCTTGCGATCCTCCAGGGCGAGAGTGCGGTCCGGTTCCGGAATGACGGCAAAATCGAAGGGCTGAGGCGCGCCGCCGTAACGGAACACCCCGTCAACCTGTGAGTAAGTCCCCGGAATGGACGACCGGTCAGCTTGCTCTTCGCATTCCGCGAGAATGGCCCGAAAGGGACGGCTCCCCTCCCCCACCACAACGTAGTCGACTTCGGGTTCGAAAAAATCGACCGGCTCAAGCGTTGCATGATGCCCGCCGACGGCCGTTTTGCACCCGGGGACCAGCTCTTTGGCCAAGCGGCAAACCTCGAGGCAGCGCAGCACGTGCATCGAATAGCCCGTCAGCCCGACCAGATCGGGGCGAAAAGCGGCAAGGGTGTCGGCAAGCGCATCGTTGTGGAGACGCAAATCGAGAAGCCTTACCTCGTGTCCTTCGGAACGGGCGACCGCGCCGAGATACTCCAGCGCAATCGGCTCGGCGATGGCGCCCGCATCCCCCCAACTGACCACTTTCTTGTTGGCGTTCGGATAAACGAGCAGGACCCGCATCAGAAGGTCTCCGGGGGAAAAGGGGCCAGGGATATCATTGCGCGATCTCCTCTATCGAAGTTGAACGACGTTGCCGCGAATACGTTCCCCAAGTTGAACATGGGAATCTGCCTTTCCGGCGAAAAGCTGGTAGCCGCGCGGCTTCGACGCGAGTTCCACGGCGCGCAGGCGATCCATTTTAGAGAGTCTCCCGAATCGCTCCCGCACGAGTTCCGAAGGGAACAGATCCGAGTCCCGAAGGCAGAACGCGGATGTCAGCGGGTCGGTCACGCCGTCGAGATTCAGGAACTTGACGTCGCCCTCCAGATTCACAAAGTCCACGGCCGCCCAGTCGTTGCCCGCCTCCCGCAGCATTGCGAAGATTTCATCGAACCGGTACGCATTCACGATGGGGTGCATGTAGGCATCGGCGTTTGATTCCAGCGATCCCGCGATTTCCCGCGGCCCGTAGTAGGTCGGAGGCAGATTCAAATCGAGCGCCTCCATGAGGGCCTGCCCCTGCGCCATATCCTCCCAGTTGTGCTGCCAGAGGGTCAGCAGCAACTCGCGTTTGATGAGCCGGTCGGCCTCGCCGAAAGGATGATAGAACCAGAGCGAAAGGAGGCCGCTTTCCTTCAGCGCGCGGCCGAGGTTTCGCAGTCCTTTCAGCGGATCTTCCAGGTGGTGCAGCACGCCGATGGACTGGACGAGATCGAAAGTATCCTCCAGATCCATCTCAAGAAGATTTTCCCGGCGCAACTCGACGTTCGCGAGCCGGATCTCGGAGACGAGGGAGCGCGCAACCGCAAGCGACTGCTCGCTCAAATCGATCCCCACGAAGCGCGCGGCCGGATAGGAAAGAGCCAGCGCGGCAAGCTTGTGGCCCGTGCCGCATCCCGCATCGAGCACATTCCGGCCGGCAAGGTCGCTCGGAAGAAAATGCATCCGCATCGCGTAGGTAAAGACAAAATCGGGTCCGCACCTCTCAAATCCCCTCGGGAAGGGGTACAGTTCGTACAATCGCCTTACATCTTCGGTCCGCGCCGTATGCATCGTTGCCTCGCCGGGTGTCCGGCCACCCGTTTTTGAATGAAGGGAGCCCACAGTCTCAGCCCCTTGCCGAGAGCATCATGGACATGGTGAGAAAGGGCTCGCCCACGATAAGCGCCAGGCTGTGGGCCAGGATCACGGGCGTCAGGCTCCGTTTTCCCCAGATAAAAAGCCCCGACAGCATCAGGCCGTAGACGAGCGACGCCGTAAAGCTCGCCGCCGCGCCGTACGGATTGCCCCACCAGACGCTGTGATAGAGCGCGAAAAGCAGGCTCGAAGCTCCCACCTGCACCCATGCGCTCCTGCCCATGCGGTGCAGTTCTTCCATAACGAGCCCGCGCGTTACCAGATCTTCGCACACAGCGGCACCGGCACCGATGAGCGCGGTAAAAACCCGGAGCACGCTCATTTCAAACAAGTCCGCCTGCGGATCGAGCTGCCGGTATCCCATCATCCCCATGAGTCCCCAGAGGATGCCGACTATAGTACCCACCAAAATGGGACCCCACCCCGCGGGTCTTCTCCACCCCACATCCGCCCATGTTCTACCGGTCCGCTTCAGCCACGTCCACGCCCATGCGATGACAATTGCAAGAGCCGCGCAGAATGCGACAAGCTGGGATGCGGATGCGGGGTGCAGCGACATGACCGAGTTGAGATAGCGCGGCACGGGTCCGAAGCACGGTCCCAGAACCACGAGAAGCAGCACCGAAACGACTATCAGGTTCGAGCGCGCGGTCAAAGCCATGAAATTGCTCCTCCCAATCTGTCGCAGCCTTACGCGCATGCGCGCCAAGCCGGGCGCTCCGGCCAAAGGCCCGCCGCAAGCGCCAAAATTAGCAGCGCAACTGCGTGTGGGATGTGGGGAGCAAGCTCCCCACGGTCTGAAAGCCTGGCATCATCTTGAACGCTCATTGGTATCAGATCCCTCGAAGCGGGACCCTGTTCATACCGCGAAAACCCTCCAGGCAGGGACTTCCGAAGCCCCCGTGGAAGCGTCCGTAGCTGTCCGGGTCGCCGTAATCGGGCGGGGTCCAGGGCAGCGGCAGCCTCTCGACACCCGGAAACAGCCTCGAGAAAATCCTGTGGATCAGAACGGGCCCCCTGAAAGGCATGGCAAGCGAATAGCGCCACGACGGACACTCCTGGATCGCCTGCGCCCGCCAGGCCTCCGCTTCCGCTTTCCCGATCATCCGGCCCGCGGCCTTTTCAAAGAGTTGGGTCATCGAGGTGCTTCGGTAAAGAGGACTTTTTTTCAACTCGATGATGCTCTCGGGGATGAGGCCCTTCGCCAGCCGCTTGAGGAGCACTTTCTCGGTGACGTTCCCGGTCCCGAGCCCCGATATCCTCTCGGCCGGGGCAGCGCCGAGAACCATCCGCGCAAGGCGCGTATCGTAATATGCCGGTCTTGCCTCAACGCCCACGGACGCCGTGACGGCGTCCTCGCGATGACACTCGAAGACCCCGCTCTGGAGGTATACGTGCAGGAGATTCCGCTCGACCCGATCGGTTTCGAACATGTTCCAGACGAACTCGTAGCCTCCGAATATTTCGTCCGCGCCGCCTCCCGTGATGATGGCCTTGGCCCCGGCCTCGGCCGCCATTTCAGCGGCTTTCAGTCCCGCGACGGCAGCCAAAACGGCCAGGTAATTGGCGGACCCGAGGCAAAGGATCACCCGCTCGACATTTGCACGGATATAGTCCTCGTCGACAATTCCCACGATGCTTCGGATTCCGAGCCGCTCGGACATCAGCCGGGCGTTCCGGACATCGGAGGAGTCCCTGTCTTCCGTCGTGGCGACCGTAATCATGCAGAGCGGGCGCTTGGTCCCGGAGGCGCATATGGCCGTTGCAAGCGAGCTGTCGATGCCGCCCGCTATCGTGGCATATTCGACCTCGTCCGGCACCTTGTCGAGCACGGCTTCAAACAGCAACTCCCGAAGCGGCGAAATATCATCGGCGGGGCCGCACGACGTCAGATCTTTTTCAATGTCGTGGTACCGGTGGAACCGCAGCTCACCGGAGGTCAGGCGATATTCGAGGCAGTAGCCCTGGGGCAGGACCCTGACTCCGGACGGACGGATGTTGTTTTCGAGCAGCACCCGAACCGTGCTCCCGAAAACGAACTCACCGCGATCGTTTCTTCCGTGGAAAAACGGGCATATGCCGTGAGGGTCCCGGCCCGCGTGGAGGATTCCGAGCGCTCGGTCTTCCACAACATAGGCGAACTGTCCCCGGAACATCCCGGGAGCCCCGGAGCCGTACAGACTCACCGCATGCAGCACAACTTCCGCGTCGCATCCGGTCCGGAACCGCACGCCCTCCGATTCGAGCCGGGCGCGCAGTTGCCTGAAATTCCAAAGCTCCCCGTTCAGGGCCACCCGGAACCGGCCGTCCTCGCTCTCGAGCGGGTGCGGAGGCCCGTTCACGTCGACCATGGCAAGCCTTGCCACGGCAAGCGCTCCGAAGTACCCCTTCGCGTCGCCGTCCAGTCCGCTGAAGACAATCCTCTGCGAATCGGGTCCCCGCGCCTTGACCAGTTGGAGGGCCGACCGGGCCCGTTCCAGGAGATTATCGCGATCCCCGGTGTATATTCCCGCTATGCCGCACATGCTGAATTTATCAAGTCCTCGGAATCTGGAAGGCGAAAACGCCCGGTCGCCGCCGATTGGCTCATCGATTCAATCCGGCGCTTACGTAATCGCGGACTTCGCGTTCCATACGGCCATAATAACAAATCACCGGGTCTATCACACTCAATTTCCGGGTCGTCACCATATTGGTGCAGCCGCATCCCACCTTGCAAAAAGAGGTATCGGGGCAATCCTTGTGGTCCTCCTCCATGTGCTTGCGAAGAAGCGCGGCATCTCTCAGGAAAGCATCCGAGAGCGCCGGGTCGATTCCCGATTCGACGTCTCCAAGCCGGTAGACCTTGTGGTCCGCAAAGCAGCAGCAGGGATAAATGTCTCCGGAAACATCCACGGAGAAGTCCTGCCTGCCGAACCGGCAGCGCCCCCTTCGGAAAAGCGTCTCAAGGTGGTCGAATATATTGAAGTAAATCTTTTTCCCCCGCTTAAGGGATTGAAGATAAATGTCTGCGATCTCGAGATATCGCCTCTTCAGGTCCGGCACGGAAGCCCCGAAATCCGGATGCGTGTAGTCCGGAGAAAAGGAAATGATGGAAAAGCCCCGGTCGAGGTAGAATTTCACCGAATCCACGAGCATGCCCAGGTTGTTCGGGCTTACCACCCTGACCACGTTTGCGTAGGGGTTTAGCCTCAGCATGTGCTCGAGATTGCGCTCCAGCATCCTGAAAGAGCCTTCGCCGGAAGGAAGAAGCCGGTTCGTATCCTGAGCCGCCCGATGCCCGTCGAAGCTGACGGAGTATTCAATCGAATGCCCGGCGAAAAACCGCGCGACTTCTTCGGTCAAAAGCGTTCCATTGGTCACCGCGGCAAAATCGATCCGTTTGTTTCTCTTCGCCGCCTGTTCCTCGCAATAGGCGGTAATCTCCCGGATCGAAGAAAACCGGAGCAGAGGCTCTCCGCCGAAAAAGCGAACGCCCAGGTGCTCCGTTCTATCGAGAAACATGTCGATTGCCCGCCTGGCGACATCGAAGGGCATCGCTTCGCGCGTTTTGATTCCACCGTAGCAGTAATTGCACCGGAGATTGCAGTCCCTGGTCAGGTGCAGGTAGAGAACGATATCCGTCGAGGAGCCGTCTAAAACGGGGCAGGCTTTCATCGGAGCGCACGCCTCCGGCCGCTCCCGCATTCCTCCGCGCGGGGGAGTCCGGAGGCGATGTTTACAGGTCCCGCGCCGTGTGCTATGGGATACGTAAACTGCAACGGGGCGGTGCTTCCGTTTCCAAACCGACAGGCAATGTCCATAGCGTAAACCCTATCCTCTAGTGTGACCGGAGAAAGCCTTTGGCGCGCCCTTCCCCGATGCCTCTTGTTTCTTTGGCCGATGGAATCTCGGGTCGCCTGCAGCCCGGCGGGGGCGACTCCGTCATCTGGCTGCACGGCTATACCCTGGATTCGAGTTCCTGGGCCGAGATATGGTCTTTGCTGCCCGGCTGGAACCACATCGGACCCGACCTCCCCTGCCACGGCGCATCCGAGCCCGTGTCCGGGTGGAAGGGCCTGCGGGACCTGGCAAACCGCCTCGGGCGCCTGTGCATCGAGCGCGATGTGCGTCACCTTGCCGCCCTTTCCTTTGGAACCATTACGGCCATCCAGATGCTGATCCAGTTCCCCGAGGTCTTCGCCTCGGCGGTTCTCGCGGCACCCGCAATCGCGGGCGGGCCGTCAGATCCCGGCATGGCCCACGCCTATTCGAAGCTCTTCGGCCTGTATCGGCGGCATGCTTCCAGCGGCGAGCTTCAGCGGACCTGGATGGACTCGCCCGCGTGGAAGGGCATCGAAAAGCGTCCCGGACTCGGCGAAGACCTCCGCGCACTGGTTGCCCGCCATTCATGGGCCGAGTTGGGCTCGCTTGCCTGGATGCTCCAATTCACCAGTCCGACGCAGAAGGAAAGCAACCTCATGCAGATCCGCACCCCCATTCTCGTCCTCGTGGGCGAGCATGAAATGGAGGCTTTCAGGCAAAACGCGCAACTCCTTCTAAACACCGTACCCGGCTGCAGGCGCCATGAACTCGCCGATGCCGACCACCTCTGCGTCCTTCAAACACCGGAGCGGTCCGCCCGCCTCATCGACGAACATATCCGCGCCCACGCCCGCAAGGCTCCGGCGAGGCTTCATCCGGCAAAATCTTTCGGGGCGGACGCCGGTTAGCGCGAGCCGGCAGGAGCGCGAGGAAACGGCTCAGCCGCCTCCCGCTTCGAACCCGAGCAGCTTTTCCGCCTCTCCATAGGCCTGCGCGAATAGAGCGCCCCTCTCATCGCAGGCAAGGGATTCGAGATCGAGCAGCATCAAAGCGAGCAGGAAGGTCATGCGGCGCCCGGGCGCATAATGAGCGCGGCTAAGCAGTTCCAGGCCCTGCGCAGCCTTCGATCCGAGCGCGCAAAGGAGCGGCATGGCCTCTTCGCCCAGTGCGCCCCGGTATGCGTCGATTCGACCGGTCCCGCAATCCCCCGGCCGATCCCCGATGCCCAGGAATGCAAGCTCCCAGCTTGCCCGAAATTCGCCCATTGCGGCCGTCACGCCCGCCCAGTCGCAGATCATCTCGGCCAGCAGTCCGTGTCCCAGCGTGCCGAAAAGACGCAGAGCCGCATAGTGGGTGAACTCGTGTTCGACGCGCAGGATCGCGGACTTTTCCATCCACGTTTTCTCATCCCACGGGAGACCGAGTTCTCTTGCCTCCACACCGCTGTAAGGCGCCTCGCACACCAGGATAATGCGGTCGAAAAGACGCCACTTCTCCAGCATCGAAACCCGCGCCAATTCCTCCCGCCAGCCCTGCGCGCCGGTCGAGAGCCCCCGTTTGAGCCTCCACTGCCGCTCGTATTTGCGGACCCTGTCCCAGTTGAGAAGTCCGGTTATGAACTGCGCATTGAGCGCGGGATGGATCTCAACCGGTTCACCGCGATGGACCAGCGCGCGCAGAAGCGTCTCGAAATCCCCCCGGTGCGATGTGCAGAGCACCGGAAGCGCGCCCGCCGCGTGTTCATGGACCTGTATCCGGAACAGCTCCGGCCGGTCGAGGCCGAGCGTCCCTTCGAAGTCCCGCTCGTCGAAAAGCTTGCCGCGGCGCATGACGTCCCCGTAAGCGCCGGTCTTCGAGATACCGGCACGCACCGGTATGCAGAACTGAGGAAGGCGTTCGCGCAGGCAGGCGAAGACCTGCGTTCCCCCGGCCGCGGCATATTCGCGCCAGTCGGCGGTGTGCGGCTCCTCGGGCATGGGGAAAAGAGGAGCGGGAGGCAGGGGCTTGCCCGAAAACGGGTTCCCGCAGTGGAGGATCACGTCCTCAACCGCGTTGTCGCCGCCTCCCAGATTCCGGAGGACCTCCCTGCGCACCGCATCCCCGGCATCGCCCGGCACCACCCGCACCTCCTCGCCGGATCTCCTCACGCATTCCAGGGGGAGATCCAGTCTATCAGCCTGTTATTCCGGGACCCTGGCGGGCTCCCAGACCACCCCGGCTTTGCCGAGAACCGAACCGGACGCATAGGCCAGGTCCACCAGCGCTTTCTGATGTTCACTAATGGCCGTGACGAGGGCCGCCTCCGCATCGGCAAGCGAACTCAAGGCCGTCAACACGTCCGTGCTCGTTCTGAACCCGTGCTGGAATTCGGTTACTTCGGCCTCGTAGGTCTGATTTGCAAGGGTCACGGCGGTGAGGTTCGCGATAATGCGTTCCCAGTTTTTCTCCACCGCATCGACGGAGTCCAGGACCTCCTGGTGAATCGACTGCCTCAGCACGTCACGATTTGCGAAGGTCTGCCGCTGGCGGAGGAGCGAATCCCGCAACTGGGCCTTTGCCGTGCGGTTCCCCTCCAGGGGCAGTTCGGCGACGAGTCCGAAGTTGTAGGTCGTGAGCGATTCCTGGTACAGCTGATCCAGGGCGGCGTTGAAAGTCGGTTTGGTTCCGGAGAAGGCGTAGTTGAACGTGAAGAGCAGGCTGGGGAGCAGGGCGTTCCTGTTCACGTAGACCGTGACGCGGTCTATTGCCTGCTGCAACTCGTTGTCGAATAGATCCATGCGCGACCGAAAGGCGACCTGGGTTACTTTTTCCCTGTCGAACCGGATTCCCTCCAGACGGGGCTCCGTGATCGGAACGATTATCGTCTCCGATTCGAGCGGAAGGTCGGGGTTGTTCATCAGACGCCGCAACTCGTGTTCCATGCGCCGACGGTTCGCCTCGGCGATGAGCACCTGCTCGAATTGCCGCGCCACTCCGGCCTCGGCCCGCGTGACCTCGACCTTGGTCCTGACCCCCTCCTCGACAAGCCTGCGGGCGAGCTTGACCTGCTGTTCGGCCCGCCGGTACTGTTCGAACTCGATCTTGAGCTTTTCATACGCCGAGTAGTAGTTCCAGTACGCCTGCTCCACGTTCGCCAGAAGGCGTATGGTGGCCAGCTTCATTTTGGAGTCGGCCTGGAGCAGCTTCAGGCCCGCGGTTTCGATGGATGCGTGGGCAACCTTCACCCCGCCGCCGCGCAGGAGCGGCTGGTTTAGCGTGATGCTTCCGCTTGGCGTCTGGTTCGTCGCCGCGGGCGCGTATTGCCCGTAAGATCCTGTATATATATGCGAATACGGCAGGCCCACGTTGAGTGTCCCGCCCGCCCGCGTGGGGATCTTGACCGAGGGCTGAAAGTTGAACGCATAGGTATTCACGATCGTGTTCGAAGCCGTCTGCTGGGTGGTTGTGGTACTCGATGCGCTGTTGGTTTTCGAATAGACCACGGAGGCGCCAAGAACCGCCTCGAATTTCCCCTGCTCAGCCCGCAGGGACTGTTCGGAAATGGACGGATTGAAGGATTCGACCTTGAGCCCGAGGTTGTTCACGATAGCCGATTTTCGGACCTCCATCAGGTCGACCTGCACCGTTTCGGGCGGATTGTCCGAGGTGGTGACCGCCTTGGCGCGCTCGAAGATTTCGTTCGTGTAAGCTTCCGAAACATCTTCGAGCTTCACGCCGGGACCGTTTACCATTTCCTCCTCTTTGATCGAATCCACCTTCCGCAGTTCTTCTTCTATATTCGGCCTCATTGGCGGGTTGATGGTCGCAGAGCAACCGCACATCCCGATGAGCAGCGCAGGCAGCACCAGGGCCGAGAGGATAATCCCCTTCATGCGTCCGGGACTCCCCGCTTCCGGACCCCGGCCATTTCTCCGCCCCCCTCTATCCATTTCCCCTCCTCCCGCATGAGGCCCAGCGGCCCGGCCCTTTGCGGAATTATTGCGTGTTTCCAATGACCTGTCTCTATTTCCCGCTCGGTTTTTTGAGCAGAGGTATTACAAAAGAGATGGGCGCGCGCTCCTCGATATCGACTATGGCGGATGCGAGCGTACCGGCGGTAACCTGCGTTTCGGGCCCCGTGGACAGGTTCCACCGGAATCCGGAAAAAGACCCCTCGTCTTTTAGCAGGTGGGCATACACCTCGATCTGGCGCTCGTCCCGGGTCAGATAGGAGGCTACCTCCGGATTTCCCGTCACCTTCGCCACCCTTTCCGTCGTGACGGGGTAGCTGGAGACGGTCTGCACCTTCGCAAGAATGCTTCCGAACCTTTCGCGCTGAACCGTGGCCGGAGTCAGCCTGATTGTCATGCCCGGCTTGATTTTCTTTCCCTCGGCCAGTTTGAAATAGGCCACCGCTTCCACGGTGTCATCGGCTCGCCGGGTATCGATGATCCCAAGCTGTCCCCCCTTGACGACCAGTTTCCCGACACTCGCGCTCAGTTCGAGAATATGGCCGTTGAGTTCGCTGCGGACCTCCTGGTTTTCTCTCAGGTTTCTTTCATGGGCGGCTATGGTGCGGCGGAGTTCGTTCGCCTCGCTCTTCATTCCGTACACGGTGGACGAAAGCTGCTCCTCGAGCTGCGCATCCTTGCTCACGAGCTCTTCGATCTGCTGCTCCAGGTCCTCCACCGACGCTTCCATATCCGCGATGCGGTTCAGGGAATCCAGGCTCGATTCCTCCGCTTTCGCCTTGTCCAGTCCGACCTGGATCAACTGAAGCCCCTGGTTGTTCAGCGTGTTTTGCTGAGCGATGCTCTCCTGCCTTACCGTGAGCAGCTGGTCTTCCGAACGGAGCGTCTGTTTTCGCAGCTCCATGGTGTCGCGGAGCTTCTTCTCCAGTTCCCGGGCACGCTGCCTGTTCAGTTCCCAAACGAGGCGGAGGTCCTTCTCGTGCTGTTCGATGTATCCGTGTTTACGAGCGCGGATCTTCGTCATCATGTCCTTGTCTTTGGCGATCTGCTGTTTCAGGACCTGCGCCCGCTCCTGCATCATGGCTATCTTCCGGGCACCCGCGAGCCTTTCGAGCTCGATATAGTTGCGCATGAAGGCCTCAACGGATTTGTTCTTCTCCTCCACGTCGACGAGTTTCTGCCGGTCCAGCGCAAGCTTTTTTTCTATCATCGGCTGATCCAGGGTGGCAAGAAGCTGATCCCTGTTCACGCGGTCGCCCGCTCTGACGTGCCACTGCTTGATCTGTCCAGAGGCTTTCGCCTCAAAAGGCACGACGGTCTCGGGAGTCAGAAACATCGCTTCTCCCTTGGCCGTGATGGCGATCTTCCCCAAAAGCAGGTAAGCTATGGTCGCTATGCTGAACGCCAGAAACACCGCGATCGGCGTCCAATGGCACCGCCGGACCACCGTGAACCCCTGCGGGGGCGCACAACCTGCCTTGCTCTGGGAAATCGGACCCTTCTGCGCTTCCATTGTCACTTCCCGGGAGAAACAGCATCCATTGCAGATCGTCTCACACCATCTGCCGCACCATGAGCAGCCGGAACATGCCCTCCTGGCCGCTCAGTTCCTCGAACGTCCCCACCTGGACAATCCTTCCCTTATCGATCACATAGATCCGGTCCGCCTGCCTGATCGTGCTCAACCGGTGCGCTATGACGACCCGAGTCACCTTGCGCCTGTCCAGGGAAGCGCTCACAATGGCCTGCGTACGGTTGTCCAGAGCGCTCGTCGCCTCGTCGAACATCACGATCTTCGGCCGCAACGCCAGAGCCCGGGCGATCAGGAGCCGCTGCCTCTGACCGCCGGAGAGGTTTCCTCCGCCTTCGCTCACCAGAGTATGAAGACCCATGGCCATACAGTTGATGTCGTCCGAGAGGGCCGCATCGTTGACCGCCTCCCAAATCCTCGGGACGCTGAGAGGCGCGTTGTTGGCGATGTTGTCCACGATGCTTCCGGCGTTCAACCGCCCGTTTTGAAGCACCGTGCCGATCTGGCGGCGCACGGCCAGAATATCCAGGCCGCTCAGATCCTGGCCGTCATAGAGGACCCGCCCGTACTGGGGCCTCTCAAAGCCCAGCATCACGCGCAAAAGCGTCGATTTGCCCGACCCGGACGGCCCCACAAAGGCAACGTATTCGCCCGGACGCACTTCGCAGGAGATCTCGTCCAGGACCACGGGGCCGTCGCCCGTGTACCGGAACTGGATGTTTTCCAGCCGCAGTCCTCCCCGCAACCGGCCGGGGTCGGTCGCGTCGACCTTGACCTCGGGTTCCTCCTCGACCAGAGGCCTTATCCGGTCGCCTTTGGCAACGGCATCGAGCACCTGGACGAGGGCGTTGGTCAGGTCGGTCCACCCCGTAAGATAAAGAATGAAGGCGGTATTGAAGGCAATGAAGTCGCCTACGCTGATCAGTTCCTTTTCGGCTCCGTTTTTGACGACCGCGCCTGTGCCGGTCCCGACGATCAGGTCGACAGCCTTCCAGAAAATGATTGCCGAGGCCAGCGGCATGAGGATCTGATTGATGACGCTCATCACGTCCTTCAGCCGCTGGAACCGGAACATCAGCTGCAGCTGCCTCGAGTATTTGGCAAGCCAATAATTGGTCGCCCGCTTCTCCGCACCCGCGACCCGGATTTTCGCAACGCCGCCAATCATCTGGATCACCAGGCTCGAGGTGTCCGATTCCGACGCCTGCAGGGCAATGGATACCATGCGCTCGAAATAGCCGACGACCAACACCGTCACGAGCATGATCAGGCCCGCCAGAAGCGCCCACTTGGCAAGTTCCCAGCTGTAGTACCAGAGCAGAAGGAAATTGAGCAGCGCAAGCACGCCGGAGATGAACGGCCGCATGGTGGCGGCGTTCAATTCCCGGCTGATCTCTCCGACCGCGTTTACCCGGGTCTGGAGATCGCCGCTCGCAAAACGCCGGAAAAATCGCGGGCTCAGTTTGAGAAGCCGGTCCCACAGCGCCGATTGGGCTCCGACCTCCATAACCAGGCCGCTTCGCAGGGTGGTCATGACCTGCGAGAAGGTAAACAGGGCCCCCGCCACTCCGGCCGCCGTAAGAATCAGGGCAAGCTGAACCACGTATCCCCTGTCCGCGGTCGGGATGGCCGTATCGACCAGTTCCCCGGTGACCTTCGGCACGAGCATCCCGAGCAGCGTGGCAAACGCCCCCATGAGCACGAGGAAGAGCAAATCGCCCGCCCGGCCCGCGAAGGCAAAACGGGCAACCTGAATACCCTTCGAGATCTTTTCCGGAAACGGCCGGTAGAACATGTAGGCTTCGGGGCCCACCCGGTCTCTTATCTGCTTTGTGAGGGGCTCGCGCTGTCGCGTCTCGGGATGGACCACGTCATAGTTCGGCCCCCGCGGGAGCAGTGCGACGGGAACGCGATCGGGGCCCAGGAAGGCCAGCACGGGACCGCTGTCATGCTTCCACCATTGCGGGGCGAGATGAATCTTCCGGCACCGGATGTGTGAAGCGCGGGCAATGGCTTCGATAGGGTCGCCGACCAGGCTCATGTCTTCCGAATGCGCCGGAGGATTGATCCTGACTCCGTAGATCTGGCCTATCACCGTGACGGCGGTCAGCAACGCGGACTCACGGGTCGGGAAAAAGTCCCGCGGCCTCGCGACCGAGGCAAGTTCCTCAGAGGCCGTGGCGGCGGCAAGCGCTTCCTGTTCCCTGCTGGCTTTGCGCCTGGCGATTTCAGCCGATTCGTCCTCGGCCAGATGGTGGTCGAGGCTGAGATTGACGCGTCTGAAAAAGGACGCGAACGCTTCTTTCAGGTTCTCTTCGGCGCAACCGCCGGGGAGCCGATGAAAGCAGATCCGGGAGGATTCGCTGCACACCCGGAGGCACAGGTCCGGTCCCAGGAGCATGAACCCGTCTTCCGGACGGAGAGCGGACTCCTCGCACCCCACCATGCTCAATTGCCCCGATGCCACCCGAACCAAACCGCATTCTCCCTCGGGCACCGTGAGCAACTCGTCCTCCCGGAACTCGAATTCGCCGGGCTCCACCGGGAGGGCCGACGCGCTCCGCTCACTTTCGCCCGCACTCATGAGGCGGCATAGAGGATCGATCCATGAGGACGCCGCAAGACGCCACACGTCCTCCCTGGAAATCAACTCGGGGCAGAGCTCCGAAAACCGGATTTCCCTCACCACCGAATGCGAAGACCCCGTCGCGATCCACCCCAATCCCCCGGCAGTCTCATCCGGGAGCGCCCCGAACAGGAAGCCCCCCGCCTCAACATGGAACAGCAAACGACGCTCGCCGACCGGTTCCCTGTCCTGGTACCGGCTGAGGTGAATTTCAACGCTGCCGCTCTCCAGGCACCAGATGATTTCCGGATCGCACAGGGGGATGACCTGTCCGGCTTCCAGCCTGTGGACGGGCCCCGTCGCGTTCAATGCCAAAGAGGTCTGCGGCTCCGTCACGCCCCATCCCCCTCTTCTCCGACTCCGGTTCCGGCCCTCAGCAGGGAAGCGTACAGGCCTCCCGCCGCCCACAATTCCTCATGCGTTCCCCGCTCCGCGATCCGCCCGCGTTCGAGGACTATGATTTCATCGCAATCGCGTACCGTGCTCAACCGCTGCGCCACCAGGACACAGGTGCATCCCCGCTTTCGAAGCAGATCGATTATCTCCCGCTCCGTTTCCGCGTCCAGGGCGCTCGTAGCCTCGTCCAGCACGAGGATGCTCGGGTTGTGAACAAGGGCGCGCGCGATCTCCAATCTCTGGCGTTCCCCGCCGCTCAGGTTCGCGCCCGCTTCGAGGAGCCAGCCGTCAAGGCCGCCCGGCAGGGCGAGAACAACGTCCAGAATGTTTGCTTCCTCGCAGGCCTTGTAGAGCACATCCATCGGAATGGTGCTGTCCCACAGGGTCAGGTTGTCCCGGACCGTGCCCTCGAACAGAAAGATCTCCTGGCTCACCGAGGCGAAGGAATTCACCATGATGGACCGGGGGATGGAGGCCCGCTCGCGGCCGTCGAAGAGCACCTCCCCTTTCCAGGGCTTATAGAGACCGCAGATGATATTGGCGAGGGTCGACTTTCCCGACCCGCTTCCCCCTACAAGGGCGATCCACTTTCGCGGAGCTATATCGATGTCGATCCCGCTGAAAAGCGGCGGCTCAACGATGCTGTATCCGAAGGTGATCTCACTCAGGCGGACGCCGCCCTCCAGACGCAGAGGCCAGCCCGCCGTGTCCTCTTCCTCCGAGCCGGAGATCTCGGGGTCCACATCCGAGGCCAGAACGTCCTCCAACCGCTTCAGGTCTCCGTCAAGCTTCTGAAGGTCGCTGCCCAGATCGACCAGATCTTTCACCGGGCCCTGGAAGTTCGTCATCAGGGCCGTGAAAGCGACCATCGTGCCGACGGTCATCTTGCCGTCTATGACCTCCAGACCTCCGAGCAGGTAGATCATCATCGTATTCAGGGAGTTGAACAGCACCGGGAGCACCGTGATGGACTGCGTGCTGATCTCGAGATCCTGCAGCGTGTTTACCGCCTTGGCGTAGCGCCCGCCCCAGCGGGCGAAAAACGCCGATTCCTGGCCAGACACCTTGATGGTCTCGATCGACTGAAGAGCCGCGATCGTGTCTCCGACCACCTTTCCGAAGTCCTGGCGCAGCCTGATGTTCGCGTCCGCCCGCTCCCTGCCGAGCAACCGCAGCACCCAGAAGGAAATCCCGGCAAGAACCATCCCCACCAGGGTGAGAGCGGCATTGTAGTAGAACATCAGGAGAGCGTAGAAGAGCATCATCAGAATATTGATGGCAATTTCGGCCAGCTTGCCTCCCAGGATATCCGCCAGCTCGCTGTTCAGCTTCTGCCTCGAGGCGACTTCCCCGCTGAACCTCTGCGCGTAGAACCGGAGAGGCAGTTTCAGAAGATGCTCGAGGAAATCCCTCGACATGGAGGCCGCCAGATGGATCTTCAGCCGCCGCAGGCCCATGTATTTGACTATTTCCATTCCCAGCTTGAAAATCACCGTAACAAGGATACAGACGATGAGGGGCCGCAGCCAGTCGGTCCTGGCCTCCCCCAGGACGTTGTCCAGGTAGACGCGCGTAAAGGCGGGGATGATCAGTCCGGGAACGGTCAGGATGATTCCGATGAGGAGCAGGTACCTGAGCGCCGAGTGCGCGCCGGCAAGCCGCTGCCTGACAGCGGCGGCAAGACTTGGCTTGCGCCCGCCCCTCGTGAAGTTTTCCGAAGGCTCCAGCACCAGGGTCACCCCGGTGAAGCTTTCGTCGAATTCGGCCATCGTAACCTTGCGATGCCCGTGAGCCGGATCGTTCAGGTAGACAATCCCCCTGTCCCGGTCGAAACCCTCGACGACAAGGAAATGATTGAAGTTCCAGAAGACCACGAACGGGCACCGGCGGACCATGACGGCGTCGATGGTTTCCCTGAGCCCCTTGCAGTTGAGGCCGTACAGCCTGCCCGCCTTCAGGACGTTCGAAGCCTTGCTGCCGTCCCTGGACACTCCGCAGGCCTCGCGCAATTCGGTCAGCGGCACAAAACGGCCGTGATATTCCAGGATGATCCCCAGGACGGCGGCCCCGCACTCGACCCCCTCGAGCTGCAAAAGCAGGGGCGTCTTGACATGAGTGGGCGGAGAGCCAATCCTCAAAAGGGCGCGGATCTTCGTCCAAACCGCACCCGAGCCGACAGGTCCCAGCGCTGCGCGCACCAACAGGAGGAATTTTCGAACGAGGTTCATTACGCGTCCAGTGATAATGGACAAAAACATTAAAACGTTCAGGGAGTTGCCTCCCAAATCGGAAAAATCCGCAGGTTGGCGGCGGCCGCCGCCGATACCCGACTGCCGGGAACTCCTGCCTACAGACCGCCCCAAGTCTTGAGTTTCGGTACAACAAAGGTGATCGGCGCCCTTTTTTCGACCCTGACCCCCACATCGGCCAGAGTCCCGGCCGTGATCTCGACCTCCGGCCCCCTGCCGGAAGTCCAGGCATATCCCGACGGATTTTGCCCGTTCGGTTCCAGCCTGACAAAAACCTCTATCTGACGATTATCCTGGATCAGGCGTTCCGCGACTTTCGAGTTGCCCACATAATTCACCACGGAATCAACCGTCACCGGATACTTTGATACAAACTCGACGTGTCCCACGATGCTGCCGTGTTCCCTTTGCAGCACGACGGAAGGCGATACCTGGACCGGCATGCCCTTGAAGAGGCGCTTGCCTTCCCTCGCGTGGAAATAGGTGAGCGCATAAAGCTCGCTCGCCGCGGACCGAGTGTCTATCTGAGCGACTCTTTGGCCCTCGTTTACGTACTGGCCTTCAGCCGCGCTCAACTCGAGGATTCTTCCCGCGTATTCGCTCCGGATCTCCCGGTTCAACCCGAGCTGTTTCCGGGCTCTTTCGACACTCCGGCGGACCTCGTTGAGTTCGTTTTCCTGCTGGAACGCGAACTCGCTGTCGCTCTTGTCGAGTTGAGCCCGCCGGTTGTCCAGCTCCCGCGCCTGGAGGCGCAGGGAAACGAGGTTATTCTCCCTGGTCGAGATGAGTTCCTGGGTGTTGAGATGGCTTTCGGTCAGCTGGACCAGTTTCAGATTGAGCTCCTGGAGGTTGAGCTCGAACTCGCGGAGCTTGATCAGGGAATCGTCACGATTGTTTCTGGCCGTCCGCAGCGACTCCTCGGAAGCCAGATCCTCCTTGCGGAGGCGCTTGTAGCTTTCAAGCCGCCCTTCCATGGCGTCCCGCATCGCAACGGCCCTCTGCTTTGCCTCCATCATGCTCTTGCGCTGTTGCTCGATCAGCTCCAGATTTCCCTTGTGCAGCCTCTCGGATACGTCCCTGGTATCCCGAATGTAGCTCTCCAGGAATTCAATCCGCGCCTGGAGGTTCTGCCGTTTGCGTTCGATCGCCTTTCGGGCCAGCTCCGTGTATCGTTTGCGCCTCTCGGCGAGGTCCCGGTTTCTGCTTTCCACCTCGGCAAGCTTGTCGATCTGGTGGTCCAGTTCCTGTTCGATCTCCGATTGGTCGAGGATTCCGAGCACCTGGTCTTTCTCGACAAGATCCCCGACGCCCACATACCAGTCGAGGACCAGTCCGGACGCACGCACCTGAAGCGACACAACCGAACCCGGAGATACCAGAATCCCGCGCCCATGCCCTATCTCGGGAACATAACCCAGGAAACCCCAAAAAAGGGCGAACAGAAGCAGCCCCAGCCCGGTCAACCAGGCCATGCGGCTCTGGCGCGGCAGGATGTGGAGGGATTCATCCACCTGTTCCGGCGACGCCAGCTTGACCAGTGCCTTGCCTCGAAACAGCATACTGTTCCAGTTCGGTAAGATTTGGCAAATGGGATTGAGAATCTATTCCGGTATACTGCTGAATAGCGGGTCGGATGGAGGGTGTCAAGGACAGGTTTTCCCGGCCGCGGCAATAGCCGCCCGGCAGACGCCGGGCCCTTTTCGCACCGCTCCGGCCGTTGCCGGGAAAGGACCGGCTCGAAGGGCTTTATCCGAGCCGGAAGCGTTCCGGCCCGGATGCGTTTCTTCCTTACGAAGCTCTACGGAAAAAACCGCTGTTTTTGTCTATTTCGAGACGCTCCACCAGGGCCCCGTCCTTTGTGAGAACCGTGGCCTCGAAGACCGAGCCGTTATCCACGATATCCCCGGCCTTCAGGTTGGCCATCCCGGTGCGCGCGACATACCTCTCGAGCAGCCTGGCCGCATCCTCCCGGGTGAGAGGTTCGCCGCTCCCGGCTTTCATGCACATAGGGCCCGTCCCTCTCGGGCACACTCCCGGCGTCTGGCCTGCCATTCTCCCATGGCCTCTTCCGACCGGGCAGAACCATTCGCCGTCTTTCGGGGCTGCATTTTGCTGCGCCCAAACCGGCATTCCGGCAAAGAACATCATGGCCAACAACGAGACGGCAACGAATTTTTTCATCTGATTCTCCTTTTTCCTATCAGGGGATGCGCCCCCTTTCGGGTGCGTGGGGGTCGCATACCCTCCATTTGTCGAATGCGAGGCGCCATCGGCACGCTTTCGGTCTAGCGAGTCCGATAGGGGCAATTCGGATTGGCATGCCTTCCCATGCCGGTTCCGCGGCCATAGCCTCTCTGATACCCCGGCCCGGCTCCCCTTACCGCCTGCCCCGTACCCGTCGCATACGGACAGGACCAGTTGCGGCCGGTCTGGCCGTTGCCTCTTCCGGGACCACCCGCCGCAGAGGCAAGTTCCATGCTCCCGGCCACCATCAGGACTGCCATCGAGATTGCAAGAAGTGTCTTTTTCATCGTCATTCTCCTAAGTTTTTATTCGGCGGAGTGTTTTCCCCGCTCTTTTTCGGGACAGCTCCAGGTAGTGCATTGCGTGTGCCACAAGCTTTCCAACCAGTTAAGACTTCGATAATACAAAGTTTTCTACTGACGGCCGAATCTGATGATCGAAAATGAGCTTCACTGCTGTCCGGAAAATGGTTAAAAATTATCCAGCGCAGTGTGTCATGATGGGTTATTTTTATCCGGGGAGCGGGCTTTCCCGATCGGCCGGCCGGCCGGATTGCCTTCGCACTTCCGTAGCACGAGCGATATTGCGCCGAATTTGCGGCTGCGGCCGGTTATGGCTCCTGTTTTGCACTTGACACCAAATTACTTTGGAAATAGGTCCCGCGATACCCATTTTCATGCCCGGCGCCGGCCGCCGGCGCCAAAATCAGCCGCGTAGCGGCGTGGGGGTGTGGGGGGCGAGCTCCCCACGCTTTTCAAACAGGAGAGCCCTGACATGATTGTACGTCCGCCCGTCCCCGCAAAATGGGCCAGGTTCTCCCCCTGGATGATCCTGGGCATGGTCTTTACCCTTGCCGTGATTCTGGCCGTCCTCGCGATCCGCAATGTCAACAGCGAACGGGAATTCATGGAACGAATCCTGCTGTCCGAGGCGGATATTCTCATGCACTCAATTGAGGCCGGAACCCGCACCGGAATGCGGGGAATGGGCTGGGGCCGCAATCTGCATCAGGTTCTCCTTCAGGAAATGGCTCAACAGGAGGGGGTCCTCTACATCGCCATCACCGACGAGAGCGGAAGAGCCATCGTTCATAGCGACCCGGACCGGGAAAACAGGTCGATTCCGGTTTCTTCTCCGGATAACGGCCGCCCCGCGTACCGTTTTATAGAAGGTGAAAACCGTGCTTTTCAGGTGGTGAGGGAGTATCAGGTCCAGCGCAGGCACAGGTCCAATCCGGAAATGTGCGATATCTTTCCTGAAATGGGCAGAGAGGCAAAGAAGCTGCTCCTTGTCGTCGGCCTCGACCCCAAACCCTTTGAAGAGGCCGCCCAGCAGGATTTGCACCACACCCTGACAATCTTCGGCGTGATGTTCCTTGCGGGGGCGGGCGGGCTGCTCGCCCTTATGTGGGCGCAACACTACCGGAATGCTCGGACCATTCTGGACAACGTGAGGACGCTGACCTCCGCCATCGTAAACCAGATGCCAGCCGGGCTCATTCTCGCGCGCGAAGACGGAACGATTTCGGAGAGCAACCGATTCGCGGCGCAGATTCTCCATTATCCCGAAGGCATAACGGGCAGGCTGGAAGACTGGCCCTGCTTTCTTCCGGTAATTGAGCGCCTGAAGGAAAGCGGCGGCGCGCTGGAGCAGGAGATCCGGTGCAACGACGGCAGCGGCGGCTGGATCTCCCTTCTGGTAAACGCCGCGGCAATCCGCGACGGTGAGGACAAGACGGGGTATCTTCTTCTTTTTTCCGACATGACACGGATGCAGGAGCTCGAACGGCAGCTCAGAAGGAGCGAACGGCTGGCCGGTTTGGGAAAGCTCGCGGCCGGCGTCGCGCACGAGATAAGAAACCCGCTCAGCTCGATAAAGGGCTTTGCCGCCATCCTCGCCGAGAGATTCGGAAAGGACGACGGCAGCCACATCATTACGGACAGCATGACCGGTGAAGTAGACAGGCTCAACAGAGTTGTTTCCGAACTCTTGGACTACGCGGGCGCGACAAACCTCCACAAGGAGGTCCGCTCGTGCAGGGAACTCGTCGAATACTCGTTTCGGCTGGTTCAAGGCGATGCGGCCAGTCGCAACGTCCGGCTCCTGAGTTCCGTTTCCCCCGAAGACTGTTCGATGGAAGTCGACCCGGACCGCTTCGCGCAGATCCTGCTCAACCTCTACCTCAACGCCTTTCAGGCCATGAGCGGCGGCGGCGTGCTCAGCGTTGAAGCCCTCCACAGCAATGGCGAAGTGACGGTCGCAGTGTCCGACTCAGGCTCGGGAATTGCCCCCGAACACCTCTCGCACGTATTCGACCCCTATTTTACGACAAAACCCACAGGCGTGGGACTCGGGCTGGCAAACGTCCACAAGCTTGTGGAAGCCCACGGGGGCACCATTGAAGTCCGGAGCACGCCGGGGTCCGGAACGACTTTTACGATGCGTTTTCCCCGGAAGTCCACCGAAGGATAAACACGATGCCCAGGCATTCTCCATTGATTCTCGTTGCCGACGACGACCGGGCCCACCGCCTCATGCTCACAACCCTGCTGGCCGGATGGGGTTACAGGGTCGAAGAAGCCGAAGACGGACTCAAGACGCTCGAACTCATCCGCGCGCATTCGGCGGACCTCATTCTCATGGATATGCGGATGCCCGTCATGGACGGCCTCCAGGCGACCCGGGAGATTCTCTCCTACAACCCCGCCATCCCGATACTCGTCATGACGGCCTATTCGTCGATCCCGACGGCGGTTGAAGCGCTCAAGTCGGGAGCTTTCGACTACATCACCAAACCGCTCGATTTCGATTCCCTGCGCCTGAGCATCGGCAGAGCGCTCGAGCACACCCGCCTGCGGGAGGAAAATGAGGGGCTAAAAAGCCAACTGCCCCTGCTGCACTCCGAGATGATCGGAAAAAGTCCGCCGGTTTTGAAGCTCATCGAGATGATCAGGCTCGTTGCCCCTTCCGAGGCAACGGTCCTCATTACGGGGGAGAGCGGTACGGGAAAAGGGCTTGTGGCCAGGGCCATCCATGAAAACAGCCCGCGCAGGGAAAAACCCCTCATTGCGGTGAACTGCGGAGCCATTCCAGAGACCCTGATCGAATCCGAGCTTTTCGGACACGAAAAAGGGGCCTTTACGGGCGCGGACCGCGTGCGCCCCGGCCGGTTTCAGGCAGCGCACGGTGGAACCCTCTTTCTCGACGAGATAGGGGACCTGCCCCTCCTGATGCAGGCCAAATTGCTCCGAGTCCTGCAGGAGGGCGAAATCCAGCGCGTGGGAAGCGACAGATCCATTCCCGTCGACGTCCGGGTGATCGCGGCGACGAACCGCGACATACGCAAGATGGCAACCGAGGGCGGTTTTCGCGAAGATCTCTATTACAGACTGAATGTGATTTCGGTGGATGCGCCCCCCCTGCGGGAACGCGAGGAGGATATACCGGCTCTGGCACAGCATTTCTGGACGCATTTCGCTCGAAAAAACCGCAAAAACGTCAAGGGCATCACGCCTCGCGCCATGGACATGCTTCTCAAATATTCATGGCCGGGCAACGTGCGGGAACTGGAAAACACGATGGAGCGGGCGATTATCCTGCTTCAGGGCGAATACGTTTCGGAAAAGGAACTTCCTCTTGCCATACAGGGGCCGGATTGCGCGTGTCCCGAAGATGAACCGTTCGACGGTGCGCAAATCGGAACGCTGGAAGACATGGAACGCGCGATGATCTCGCGCATCATGAAGGAGGTTTCGGGGAACAAGAGCGAAGCGGCAAGACGTCTCGGCATTACGAGACGAACCCTCAAGCTGAAATTGAAACGGTTTGGGGAAGATTCCGAAGATCCCCGGGAATCCTAGAGATCATGGAAGAAAGTCCGGCGCGGCACTCGCAGTACTTGCCGGTAATGTTCGACCCGATCTTTTCCGGTCTTGCCCGGGAGCCCGATTCGGTATAACCATATCGGCGGGATCAATTTGAAAAGCGCGGGGAGTCCCCCTCCCTCGTCGCTACGCGGCTCATTTTGGCGCTTGCAGGAGAGTGCGGGGGAATCTTTTCCCCCGTTTTTTGGCGTCCCGAGAGGCATCAACGTGAAAACAATTTGGCACGAAAATGATCCGGTATTAGGCGGCTGAATGGAAAAAAGTCAAACGAGGGCATTTCTCGACGCTGCCCATGAGGGCGTGATGGCGGTCGACGCCGTCGGTCGGATCACTCTTTTCAACGCCGCGGCCGAACGGCTCACCGGGATGGAGGCCGAAGCCGTCCTGGGCAAGCCGGTCCAGGACGTGATTCCAAACACGCGGCTGCATGTCGTTTTGGAAACGGGCGAGGCCGAGCTCGACCAGATCCAGGACATCGGCGCGACCACGGTCATGACAAACCGGGTCCCGGTGCGCAACACAGACGGCCAAACCGTCGGGGCCCTTGCGACTTTCCGGGACATCGGAGACATAAAGCGGCTGGGCACGGAGATCGCCGCGCTGAAAGAAACCAGGACGCTTCTCGAAGCCATCGTCAATGCGACCCAGGACGCCATCTCGGTCGTGAACGAAAAGGGCATGGGGATTCTCATAAATCCCGCCTATACCCGGCTTACGGGGTTGACGGAGCAGGACGTGCTGAACAGACCCGCCACGGTCGACATCGCCGAGGGCGAAAGCATGCACCTTCAGGTGCTTCGAACCGGGAAACCCGTCAAGCACGTTCCCATGAAGGTCGGCGCGGGCAGGCGGCAGGTCCTTGTCGACGTTGCCCCGATCATCGTGGACGGATCGCTCAAGGGCAGCGTCGCCGTTATCCACGACGTGTCCGAGCTGCGATCGCTAAGCGAACAGCTGGACCGGGCCCATCAACTGATCCGGCGACTCGACACCAAGTACACGTTCGAAGACATTGTGGCCGAAAGTCCCGTCATGCGGGAACTTCTGCTGCAGGCCCAAAGGGTTGCGGCAACACCCGCAACGGTTCTTCTGTCCGGGGAAAGCGGCACGGGCAAGGAACTTTTCGCTCATGCCATCCACCATGCGAGCGAGCGGGCCAACCGGCCGTTCATCTGCGTGAACTGCGGGGCCATTCCCGACACGCTCCAGGAAAGCCAGCTTTTCGGATACGTGGAAGGAGCTTTCACCGGGGCCAGACGAGGGGGCCAGAAAGGACATTTTCTCGAAGCGCAGGGCGGAACGATTTTCCTGGACGAGATAGGCGAAAGCAACCTGGCGGTCCAGGCAAAGCTTCTCCGGGTGCTCCAGGAAAAGGAAATCGTCCCCGTCGGCGCTTCCCGTCCCATAGCCGTCGACGTCCGGGTCATCACGGCAACCAATGTCGACCTTGCGGCGCTCTCCGAAAAAGGGAGCTTTCGCTCCGACCTGTTCTACCGGCTGAACGTCGTTCCGATCCATATCCCCCCCCTGCGCGAACGCCGGGAGGACATCGCACCGCTCCTCCGGGTCCTTTTGAACAAGCTCAACCAGGAATACAGCCGGCACGTCGAAGGCATCAGCTCCGAGGCTCTGGAGATGTGCTTTTCCTACAACTGGCCGGGCAACGTCCGCGAACTGGAAAACATGCTCGGACGGGCTCTTATCAACATGCAGCCGGGCGAAAGGATGGTGGACGCGCACCACCTTCCGCTGAGAACCCCGGCGTTTGCCAAACCGGCGGCCGGCGGCCGGTCCG
>JAJFVB010000173.1 GCA_021372055.1 Desulfobacteraceae bacterium
GTCATACGAGACAAAATAAGGCATATTGTAGAGGAAATACTTCTGAGTATTGTCGGGAAGGCTGTAGGTCATCAGCCCCACGTTGGCTTTCGTCTGGAGTCCGGCAATGAGCGTCTGGAGGGCCTGCTTGGCAATCACCGATTTGCTTGCCGGGGAATAGGAACCCACGGCGTTTCCGTAGAAATCCTCATCCATGCTGTTGGAGTTGTCCAATATGATAAGGATATTGGGCTTCGCCCCCGACGCAATAAACGGCGGGTTCAAGGAACCGCTGCACGGGGAGGAGGGAGTCCCTTCCGAAGCAAAGGCGGCGAGCAGCAGGGAAATTATGAAACCACAAATGGCGATTCGCTTCATGAGCTTATCCGTTTATCAGGGGATTCGCGGGATTTCTATTTTATCGTAATGGTGGTCAGATCACCGCTAACGAAGACAAGCTCCGCGATCCGGGTGTTGCTGACGGCCGTGATGTTTCTGATTATTTTCGTGCTGGACCTTATCTGGTACTTCTTGCCGTCCTTGGCGTAGATATAGTTGCTGTCCATCTTGTCCAGGATGATATTGACGACCTGCCGCTTCTCCGTGCTCGAAGTGTTCTTGCTCTTGGAAGCCCCGTCCGAAGACGAGGAAGACCCGCTTACGACGACGGCTTTCGAAGCGGGCGCGCCGCAAACCAGTATCGACAGACAGAAAACGCATGCGATGGAAAATCTGAGCATTGCTCCACCCCCCCGCTTACCGGTCAGGAGATTAGTCGAAAAGCCACTTGAAAAGAGAAAACTTGAGCGCATCCACATTCGAGACCATAGGGGTGTCGGTGGTGGCGCTGATCGTGATGCTGTCCGTTGCCGCCCAGCTGTAGATCCTGCGGGTCGCCCCCACCTGGAAATACGCCGCATTGGTCCCCGCCTGGCTGATGCTGAAGGTGTAATACTTGGGCTTGGCGACATTGCTGCCGCACGCACTGCAATCGGAAAGGCAGGCGATGTTTCCGGAGGCGACAAAGGAGGGGAGGCACTGGATCGTCTTGGCGTACCTCCTGTTGTCCGCGTAAAACTCCTCCATCTCCAGCCTTGCCATCATCAACATCGTAGCGGCTTCGCTCTGCTTTGAACGGTTTATGTAGTTGATATACGCAGGGACGGCAATCGAGGCAAGAATACCCAGGATGCTGACAACCACCATCAACTCAACGAGCGTGAACCCTTTCTTGCGGGGTAGCCTTCCGACATTCATTCTCGTTCCCACAAACTTCCCTTTCGAGTTGAGATTATTCCGCTTCCCTGGGACAAGCAATCCCTGTGCCAACGGGGCAAAACCATGGATGGAATCGAATTTATCTTGCAAGTTACCAGATATGTGAAGAAAACGTAAACCGTTTTCGGATTTCGCAAGGTCCCGGCAGAGTGTCGAGGACACTCTTTACGGGTCAGTAACGACGATCCTGTTACTGCTATGACACTTCCGGCAGCGCGAATTCGGACGTGCGTCAAAAACTCTTCGGAGCATTGCGCCGCGAAAAACCGACCCGAAATTGTCCCGCAATCCTGCATTCCCGGACCCGGTGCGAACCGCACGCGCATGCGCGTGCGGCCGATACTTGCGGGGGGGGACGGGGGAATCATTCCCCCGCTCTTTGGTGTCCCGAGAGGTATCAGGAGTCCCTTTTCTCCTTCGCGGCCGCGATCCTGGCCGGTTCGAAGGACTTTTCGCGAACGAGGACTCTGAAAGGCTCCCGTATTCCCGGCCTGACCGCGAAAGCCTTGATCTTCTCCCGCAGCGGCAGGTTGACCCTGTATCCGCGGGCAACGAGCAGATGGTCGTTTTGCATGAAAACGTCCTCGTCGAGAATCATGCCGTCCTCGAGTTCCTCCGCGCGGACGTAGACTCTTTCGTAACCGGGCTCGAACCCGAGGACCGTCTTCAAAACGGCAAGAACCGCAGGGTCGTACCGGCCGGGCCGTCCCAACATGACCTCGATCGCTTCGCTTTCCGTGACCCCTCTTGCCTGCAGGATGTCGAAATCCAGGACTACCCTGAGTATCCTCGATCCCGGAGGCACGTAGGTCTCATCATCGGGGTCCTGCGAGGCGGAGCCGAAATCCCTGTCCTGCTTCGCGATCATTTCGGCGATTTTGCCCATCCTCGGAATCTGGGCGATCAGGTCGGAGGCGATAATCGGGTGCATCGAGAAAACCTGCGCCTCCTCGCTTGTCAGCTGCTGCCCGGAGTAGACCTTCCTGAGCGAGCCTTCGGGCAGGACGACGCAGCCGATCTGCGAAAGGGAAGCGGCGGTCTCGATTTGCCAAAGCCCGGGGAGTCCCATTTCGCGCGCGATCGCCTTGGCGTTCCGGGTGATCCGGGCGGCCCGGCCGAACGCTTCGGGATTTACGAGCTGGAGAATTCCGGAGAGGACCTTGACGGCCCCCCGAAGGGTGTTCTGAAGCAACTCGTGCTCGGCCCGGATGAGTTCATACTGGCGGATGCCCGCATCGAGGGCTTTCGACAGGAGTTCGGTGCTGCACGGCTTGGTGAGGAATCGAAAGATATTTCCCTCATTGACCGCGTCTATGGCGGTTTGCAGGTCCGCGTATCCCGTGAGCACCATGCGAATGGTATCGGGAGCGGCTTTGCGAGCTTGTGAAAGAAACCGAACGCCGTCCATTCCCGGCATGCGCAGGTCGGAAACCACCACGGAAAAAGGGCCTTTTTGCGACAGCACTTCCAGCCCCTGCTCTCCCCCCTGTGCGATTTCGATGGTGTAGAGTTTTCTCAACTGCCGCTGAAAACCGGCCAAAATGTTGAGGTTGTCATCGACGAATAGAATTTTACCGGCCATTTCCATCTCCTCCAGCCGCGGCGCAGTCAAGGCGCCATGTCTCTAATTTCTCCGCCACTCCGCATTCCTTTAGATAAAGCATGTCAAGCTGCGCGACCGGGGCTTTCAGGGCACGCCCCTCACTGACGAGCACATCCGCGATATGCACCAGGGTGAGATCGCTGAAACCCGGCGTAGGGCAGCTTGACGGCGCGTGATGGTACGCTGCGGCGTGCACGATCGAATCGGGCAATCCCCATATGCCGAGCAGATAGGCTCCGATCGGCCCATGAGTGGTGCCGAGAATGCTGCGTTCCGCCTCGCACGAGGAGCAATGCTCGCGTTCGGCGAGACGCGCGGCTTCAAGGTACCTGTCCGGCATGGTTTCCATCAGTATGAGCTTGCCGACGTCGTGGAGCAGTCCGGCCACGAAAGCGTCGTCGGTCCGGTCCTTCCCCACCCCGCTCCTTGCCGCCATGCATCTTGAGAACATGCCCGTCTGCAGGCCGTGGTTCCACAGCGTTTCGACGGCGTGGCCCATGGAGCCCGGATGATCGTAATAGGAAAAGATGCTGACCGTCAGGACAAGCGACTTCACCAGCTCAAGCCCGAGCAGGCTTACGGCCTTCTGAGGATTGGACACCCTGGTCGGCAGGCCGAAATAGGCTGAATTCACCAGCTGGAGGAGTTTGGCGCATACTCCGACATCTTTTGATATCATTTCTCCGATCATGCTCATGGAAACGTCGGGCGCGTTCAGCGCCTTCACCAGCTCGGTGTAGAGCGACGGCAGACTGGGCAGGGATTCTATGGCGGAAACGGTTTTGACGAGATCTTTGTCGCAGAGCAGTTGGCGTAGCGAGAAAGCTCCGGCCAGAGTCGATTTGAGGCTTTCCGCGTCGCAGGGCTTGGACAGGTACTGATGAGCCGGGCCGAGGGACTTGATCACCATTTCCTTGTCGGCATGCCCCGTGAGAACCACCCGGACCACATCGGGAAACTGCTGCCTGACGATCCCGAGCAGCTCGCCGCCGTCAAGTCCGGGCATGCGCATATCGGTCACCAGGACGTCGACCTGCCCGCGGCCGAGTATCTCAAGGGCTTCAACTCCGCTCACGGCAAAGATCATGTCCCATTCACCGCGCATCCCGCGCAGCATCCTTCGCAGCCCTTCCAGAAGATTGGGCTCATCATCGACGAAAAGCACCCTGTTCATTTTACGGAATCACTCTCGAGGGGCAATCTGATGATAAATGTGGTTCCCCTTCCCACCTCGGTTTCAAAATTTACCGAGCCCCCGTGCTTATCCACCACGACCGAGTGCGAAATCGCCAGGCCCTGGCCCGTACCCTTGCCGACTTCCTTTGTTGTGAAGAAAGGATCGAAAATCCTGCTTCGGATCTCCGGCGGAATGCCGGTCCCGGTATCGCTGATCCGGACCTCGACGAATTCGCCCCGCACGCGCGTACTTATCCCTATGACGCCCTTCGTTGCGCAATGGCCCTGTTTTTGCGCCTCCACTATAGCGTGAGCGGCATTGATGAGCATGTTGAGAAACACCTGGTTGATCTCCCCCGGCAGACAGGGAACCAGCGGCAGGGCCGGATCAAAATCCGTGGCAATATCCGCGACGTATTTCCATTCATTTCTGGCCACGGTGATCGTGCTCTCGATCGCCTTGTTCAGGTCAATGCTTGTCTTCACGTCCGTACCCGGATGGGAGAATTCCTTCATCGCCCGGACAATCTTGCTGATGCGCTCAATGCCTTCGATCGACTGCTGAATGGCGCGCGGTATTTCCTGCCGCACATAGTGAATGTCCGCCCGCCTCATGGCCTCTTCCAGGACCTCGACCATTCCCGCATGCGGCCTGCCGGAATTCAAGGCGTGAAGCAGATCCTCGAACCGGTTGAGCAGCGAGTCCAGATCCCCGAACACATCCTGCAGGAAACGCGTGTTGTCCCCGACGTACTGCGCCGGAGTATTTATTTCGTGAGCGATTCCCGCCGCAAGCTGACCGATCGATTCCAGTTTCTGTGCCTGGACAAGCTGCCTTTCCAGGAGCCTGTGCTCGGTCACGTCGGTCCCGAGAATAATTATGCCGGAGCACACGGCAAAGTCCTCCCGAATCGGACTCACGGTCAGATCGAGCAGCCCTTCCTTTCCATTCGTCCTGGTAAAACGCACCCCGTTCAGCTTCACGGCCAGGTATTCGGCCGAGCAGTAGCAAACGGTCTCGTCTATCTTTTGCACCTCCCAGGGAATCATACAGTCGTTGATCGTCTTTCCAACCATATCAACGGCGCTGATGGCGAAAACGCGTTCGGCAACGGAATTCCAGCGCCGGATATCTCCTTCCATCGAGAGTTCGATCAATATCAGGGGAATGGAGGAAACAAGGGATTCCATCTCCCTCATCATCCGGTGCATGATCTGCTCGGTATTCCTCCGCTCGGCTATCTCACTCAGAAGGCTCCTGTTGGTTTCCCTGCCTTCGGCAAGCAATCGCTGGGCCATTGTGTAGGCATCATGCGCTCCGCGCAGAGAGGAACGTTCGCGGCACACCCTGCCTATCCTGGCCATCAACTCGGATTTGCGCACGGGCTTCACCAGGAAGTCCACGGCACCCGCCTCGACAATATCCGCGGGGCTTGCGACGCCTTCCCGGACCATCGCGATGATATCCGTATGGCCCCGCCGCCTTCGGACGGCCCGTATGAAATCAAGAGGGTCAACGCCGTTCAGTTCGAGACCGGCGATGACAAGGTCTATTTTATGGCTCTCAAGAGCCGAAAATGCATGTACGGGGTCGGTTGCCGTCTCACAGGAGTATCCGTCGCACAATAGAAAGGATTTTACCAGTTCGCATACCTCCGCGTCACTATCCAGAACGAGAATTTCTTCGATTTCTTTTCTCATTTTTTATTCCGCTCCGAAGGCGCCGCAACTCTGCCGCACACTCACAACCGGCAGTACTTGCAACGTCCTGAACTGGTCCCTTATAACAGTATTCGGAAAATCTCCCCGAAAAGTACAGCATTTCCTCACACTCAAGAACAATTCTCTTAAATCTGCGAAAGTTTTCTTTTCGATTTGGACCAGCCGGCTGCTTTCTTACCGGCGTCTTCGAAAAGCGATTGAAGGCTCCATGCAATCCCGGCAGCGCGGCAAGCTGATTTTTGCGGACTTCCTATAGCGAAGAATTGAGACATCATGCTCTTTAAATACACTTCCGGCAGGGGAACTCATATCATACGTCTATTTTGCGTGTAAAAACCTGGTCTTGAACCACAGTTGCAGTCCCTGGGCCGAATCGGCTCCAAAATCCGAACACATTTATGCAAACGATGATATTGAGGAATCGGTGCGATGCGGCCAATCTTCCCAATAAAACTGATGGAAAAGAGCGGGGGAAATGATTTCCCCCGCGCCCCCTCGGGATTTCTGTCGCGGCTTTACGCGCACGCGCGTCAGGCCCGCCGCAAGCGCCAAAATGAGCAGCGCAGCTGCGTGTGGGGTGTGGGGAGCAGGCTCCCCACGGTCTGAAAGCCTGGCATCATCTTGAACGCCCATTGGTCTGAAGGGCTGTTTGGAGAATAAATCCAAACATTTCGTTAACGAGAAGCATGCAACTCAGTTTTTGCTTGATTTCCTTTCCATTTTTGCCGTAGTGATGATTCACGGGGTGGCTAAAGATCAGATTGATATAAATGCGGAATCCGTTCTGAGTAGGTAGGGAATTCACCCTATTTCTATCCCCCAAAACACCCCTTTCGCATTTTTTATTTTTCGGTTCTAAACGATACTGAATTAATGAGATAGCAGTATCGAGCGGCAACGGTGAAAGGACGGAACGAATTGCGGACGTCGACGGTCGGCTTGATTGCCGTGGCAATAGATCAGACAGGCGGGTATATTTCTGTGGGATCGTGTTTTTTGCACGGTTATTAAAGAGATGAAACGAATTTAAAAATCAATGGTTTTTGCGTTTCATGATCCTTGACACTCAAATGTGTTTCGGCTAGGGTGGGCGCGTGGGTTGAATTGTACCCAAATTCGAAAATCCATTTGCCCTGATACCGAGTTTCAGAGAAGCGTAGGGAGAGAAGAGACCAGCCTTTCCCGTAATGCCAGTGGTGGAGTTTGGTCGCGGTTAGGTGCAACAATTCGGCAAATTAAGGTGAATGGATGTCTGAGATCGCCCTTTCACAATACGACGGCCTTTACAAATGGCTCACTCCGAGGGCTCGGAAGCTTTTTCTGGGCATCTACGAGAACCTGCTCGTAACCTCGAATGCCTCGGAGGTGGGAACGCTGCTCATCTGTTCGGCGAACCCGGGAGAAGGCGCGACATCGGTGGCGCTGGGCATAGCCCTCGCGGTCAGCACGCAGCGCAATATCCCGGTTCTGCTCATCGACGGCAACTACCACGATCCTCAGATATGCAACATGTGCCGGACAAACGGGCCCGCCGGGGTGGGGGACATCCTCGCGGGGAGAATCGACGTGGACACGGTCGCGCAATCGACCATGGTCCCGAGTCTGTCCGTCATGGGCACGGGCGTCCTGCCGGCAAGTCACATTTCGCTCCTCGAACCGCCGAGTCTTCGCAATCTGCTGAAGAAGATGAACCAGCAGTACCCCTTGATTATCATCGACGGGCCCGCCGTCAACAACTACCCCGAATCCGTGCTCTACGGCGCTCAGGTGGACAGGGTCCTCTTGGTTGTCCATTCCGGCGTCACGCGCATTCCGGTCGTAACGGCTGCCCTCTCCAGGCTCAGCGCATCCAAGCGTATTGAGATAATCCTTAACCGGCGGATCTACCCCATACCTCCCTCTATTTACAGGAGGCTGTAGTCTATGCGTCCGCGCAGCGCAGTAGTTCTGGTCGGCGGTCCCGCCGTTTACGCGGGGCATGCTCTTGCGGAGCGCCCGAGGATTTTACTGCCGGTTGGGGAGCATCCTCTATTGTCTTATCTGGCGATCAATCTCCGAGAGGCGGGGGTCGAACGCCTGATTGTCTGCCACACGCCATCGACGGAAGAGTACCGGAAGGGGCTTGAGCGGGCCCTGGCGGAAATCCCCGTAAAGCTTGACGTGATCCTGCGCGAGACGATGCTGGGCACGGGCGGTTCGGTAAAGCAGGTTTCCGATCTGCTCCGCGGCGAGCCTTTCTGGGTCATCGGCGGCGATTCCTACATGAGGGCGGACCTGAGCGAGATGCTCTCGGTTCATCGTTCCGCGGGAGGACTCGCTACCCTTGCCGCCGTCAGGCTGCAGACTCCCCCCTGGCAGATGGAGCGGGTCGAAGCCAATGAGCAGATGTCCGTAAGGACAATCCACAGGATGCATCCCGCCGAGGAAAAACGCAGTACTCTGCGGCCCATTACGCTGTATCTGTTCGAACCCGCGGCGCTGGACCTGATTCCGCCAAACTCCTACTACGACCTCAAAGAGCAACTCTTCGCGCAACTCCATGAAACCGGTCGCCCGGCAGCCGTCTGGGTGGTTCCGGAGCACGCGCGGACCCTGGTGAGCGTGGACGAGTATTTCGCGGCCAATCAGGATTTTCTCCTCGGGCGCGTAAAATTCCCCGAGCTCGCACTCTCTGCCGCATTGGCGAAAAAGCCGGAGCAGGACTTTATCGGGCCCGTGGCTCTGCGCAACGGTGCGAGAATCGGAAGCAACGCGCTTGTTGTCGGACCGGCAGTGCTTGAAGAGTGTGAAATCGGCGCCGGCTCGGTGCTTGTGGAATCGGTCGTGTTGCGCGGCGCCCGCATCGGCAGGGGAGCGCAGATCAACCACTGCCTTGTGGGAGAGGACGCCGTTGTTGAAGACGGCGTCGTGCTCCGGGACATGATCGTTCCGAGGAAGGGCCGCATTTCGGCCAAAATTGCCCAGGCAACGCCCGGCGAACGGCAGACGCGGACCTTCGCCCCTTCCCTGCTGTGGATTGACCTCGATGCTCCGGGCCGCACCGCCTACCGCCTTATAAAAAGGGCCATCGACATTCTTTTCGCGCTTACGGCCCTGTTCCTGCTCTCTCCCATTCTGCTGCTCATTGCGATCATCGTCATGCTGGACTCGCCGGGAGCGGCCTTTTATACGCAGACGCGGTGCGGTCGCAACGGTCGTCCGTTCCCGATGGTGAAGTTCCGCACCATGGTCAGCAACGCAGACGACCTCAAACGCGAACTGCAGGAACTCAACGAGGTGGACGGACCGACTTTCAAGCTTACGGCCGATCCGCGCGTCACCCGGATAGGCAAGATTTTGAGGGATACAAACCTCGACGAGGTCCCCCAACTGATCAATGTGCTCAACGGGGAAATGAGCCTCATCGGGCCGAGACCCCTTTCCATGGACGAAATGTGCTACAATCCTGTCTGGCGGGACGCCCGGCTGGCCTTTACCCCCGGCCTGACGGGACCGTGGCAGGTGGAAGCACATTCAAAAGCGTTGTTTAGTGAGTGGATCAGGTACGACCTTTTTTACGTGCAGAATGCGTCCGGCAGTCTCGATACCCGGATATTTCTCAGATCCTTAACCCGTTTTGCGAGCGACGTGTTTGACTTTCTATGGATGAAAAAAAAGCGCAAATTCTAGCTCTTCTGGTGATGGTTGCCCTTTGCCTGGGCCTGCTGCAAGGCTGCGGTCCCGGTGGCAAAGGCTCGGGAGTGATGCGCGTAACGGCGCCGGAAGCTGCATTTCCTTCCGACAAGCCCAGTCAGGGCGGTGTTTTTCGCATGAAGAGCGGCGACGTGCTCGGTTTTGTCTTTCTGCAGAATCCCGAGCTGAATACCGAGCAGACCGTCCGCCCCGACGGGAAGGTCACTCTCAAACTCATTGGCGATGTCGTTGCCGCCGGTCTGACGCCTATGGAACTCGAGGAACAGGCGCTTCGCATGTATGCCGATTTCGTGGCGAACAGCCGGTATACCCTGGTTTTGAAGCCCGGGGACTACTTCGAACTGCGCCATGTCTACAATCCCGAACTCAATATAGGCGTGCGCATCCGTTCGGACGGGAAGATCTCGCTCCCGATGGTCGGAGAAGTCCAGGCAGCGGGACTCACTCCGGAAGAGTTGCGCAAAAACCTGATCAGGAAATATTCAAAGGACATCACCCGGCCCGACATCGCGCTCCTGGTCGGCGAGAACACCACCAAGCAGATCTACACGGCCCACAATACGCTGTCCGTCAGCGTGAACAAGGCGGCCGGACACAGGGTGTTCGTTGTGGGGGAGGTCAAAAACCCGAGAGCCGTTCCCGCGGACATGAAGATCACCCTCATGCAGGCCATTTCCGACGCGGGTGGGGTCAACGACAACGGGGATCTGTCGCGGGTCGTGGTCCTGCGCAGGACCGAGGAGAACAAAATGCAGTGGCTTCAGGCCGACCTTTTGTCTCAGCTTGAAGGCATCGACATGAGAAATGACGTCTGGGTCCACGCGGGCGACATCGTGGTCGTTCCGAAAACCGGCATCGCAAAGCTCAACCAGTTCGTCAGACAGTACGTGCGCGATCTGATACCGATCCAGACTCAATTTGTCCTCACGGAAGGCCCGTTTCTTGGTTATTAGGAGGAAGCATACGCCCTTCATCCTGCTCGCGGCCGTTTTTCTGACGCTTGCGATGCCGGTTGTCTGCCGCGCGGACGACCCTTCGTACCGGCCGCTTGCCAACGTGCCGATCTGGGACATTCCCGACACCTGGGGGGTTGAAACGGCGCACGGAACGCAGGGGTTATCCGACTGGCTGCCCGAAGGTCTGGTCAATGTGGCTACGGGAGAATTCGGAGACCGGATCGGTGGAGGCGACTACGGACTTGGCAACTACATTCCGGTAGATATCATTACCGTTGCCAACAAGCCCGAGACCAGGCTTTTCCGTTCACCGATACTCTATCTCGGGCACTTGAAAAAAGCGAACCTGCAGGTCAAGATCGGCAACATAACCGGTATGTTCTTCTGGATCGAAACGCCTCCGGTGAGCAGTCGGTGGATTGTGACCCTCGAGCTGCTCTATCCCGACGGTCGCCGCAAATCCATCTGGGCCAAGGACACCAAGCCGTCCGTTCGCCACTGGATCGATGTCGATCCCAATACCATTATTGACGTCACTGTGCTTTCTCCGGAAGTGACTTTCAAGTTCAGCAAGAGGTTTGCAATTACTTTCAGTCCTGCTCAGTACGCCGTCTGGCCGGATGTCCATCAGTCGACACCTTACAGGACGCTTTGGGAATAACAGGTCGGGTTGGGGGAACTTGGATGAAAGCTCAAGCTACGGTGCGCATTCTGCTCCATAGTCTCTTTATGCGGAAGAACCTCATCATCATTATGATGCTGGGCATCATGGTGACCATCTTTGTCGGATCTCTTCTGATTACGCCGCAATATCAGGCGGAAAGCAGCCTCATGCTGCTCGGGCGCAATTATCCCGACTTGCTCACAACCGGTCAGCGCTCGCTCAATTTCGCGGTTGTCATGAACCCGAAAGACGAGATCAATTCCGAAATCGAAGTTATCCGCAGCCGCCCCGTTCTGGAAAACACGGTGAAAACACTGCGCCTCGACCAGGAGCCGCCCGAGGCAAAAGTCAGCCTGAAAACGCTCCGGGAATTGATTTTTCCCAAGACCACGAACGGGACCGACGCCAATTTTGAAAACGCCGTCGCCAATTTGAACCGGCGACTCCGCGTGGACCCGGCCGCGGAGTCACAGATCATGCTTGTCAGGTACCGCTCGGCCGATCCGGTTGTTGCGAGCCAGATCGTCAATACCGTTGTCGATGAATATCTCAAGCGCCATCTTGCCATCTACATAAACCAGGCGGAAAGTGCGTTTTATTCCGAGCAGATCCGGGCCATCCAGGCCGATCTCAAGCCGCTCCAGGACCAGTTGATCGAGATCAAGACGAAAACGGGCATTTTCTCTTTCTCCGATCAGGCCCGGGCGCTCATGGCCAAGCTGCAGAGTTTCGACACCTCGCTTGCCAATGTGCAGAAGGAAATAATCACGACCAACTCGAAGCTCCAGAAGATCCGCGAACTGCGCAAATCCAAGCCTGAGCTGCTCATTCCGCTTCCCGACTACGCTCAGGACCCGCAGATCATGGACCTCGAAAACAAGCTCGAGAACCTGCGGTTCCAGCAGAAAACCGTCCTGCAGCGCTACACGCCCTCAAGCCGCCAGTACCAGGCGCTGCTCGAGCAGCTCACGGCCCTTCAGAACCAGATCCGCAACCACGTGACCGTCTTGATGGAACGTGAGAACGCCAAGCTTGTGGAACTCCAGGTCGAGGAACAATCCATCCTCGAAACCATGAAGAACATCAAGGAAAGTGTCGCTCCTCTGCCTGCGACGGAAGTGCAGCTCCTCAATTTGCAGAAGGAGATCGACAACAAGCAGGAAATCCTGAGCGTCCTTTGGAAGAAGTACCAGGACAGCCTGATCAACATGAACACCGACGGCCGCATGGAAAACGTGAAGGTGCTCAGCACCGCAGCGGTTCCCACGAAGCCGGTATTTCCCAATATTTATCTGAACATGGGCCTTGGGTTCCTTTTCGCCCTGATCGTAAGTCTGAGCAGTGCCGTCTTCCTGGAATACTGGGATGACTCGCTCAAGCTGCCCGAGCAGGTGGAGAAGCACCTCGGGGTCTCGGTTCTTGCCTCCATACCGGAGCTTTGATAATGGCCACCACGAGGGCGGAGGGGAAGCCACTCCCTTTTGCGCCGGCTGATCTCTTTTTCCTGCTTTTGAGCGTCCTCGCTGGCATCTTGTTTCTTGTTATCGTCCAGCTTCCGGTGAAGTTTTTTCTTGCCGGCTTCGGTGGATTGCTGCTGCTGGCGGTTACCGCGGCCGTTCCGGACAAGAAGAAGTTATTCCTTGCGCTGATGATCCTGGCCCTGCCCTTCGGGGTCAGCAAGACCTTCGGATTCACCTTCTCCAGCGTCTTCCGGTCCACGTTCGGCTACACCGTCTACGCAAGCTTTCTGCCTCTGGTGCCCCTGTATTTCATTGCGTTTTACAGGCGCATATTCAACGACGAGAGCATACTCATGCCCTCCAGGGGCATGCTGCCGCTCACCGGCCTCCTTATTATCACCGCTCTTTCCTGCTTTGCCGCTCACAGCCGGTGGGCCTTGTTCGACCTGTTTGAAATGGCGTGCTCGTTTTTGCTCTACGCCTACATGTCCAGCCAGATAAAATCCGTAACCGAGCTTCGCCTGGTTGCGTTTCTGCTCATGGGTTTGGCCACGTTCGAGGGCGTGGTCGCCACCGGACAGTATCTCACGGGATCAAACCTCGGATTCGGTTTCGTCCTCTCGGGTTCGACCTTTTTGGTCGGCTGGGTCGGCGGCTCCGCGATCTCCCGGGTAATGGGAACCGTCGGACACCCGATCACTCTTGCAATGTATTTCGATTTTCTGATTCCCATCACCTTCGCCTACCTCGTCTTCTATCCCATGGAGGGCTGGAAGCGGGCGCTCGGCTGGTGCGCTTTCTTTATCCAGTATTTCGCGCTTGCCGTCACCTTCTCCCGCGGCGGGTTCATATTTCCGACCCTCATGATGGCTACGATGTACTTCATCTATCTGCGAAGAAGAATGGAAGTGTTCCGGAGCGCCGTAATATTCCTTTTTGTCGGAAGCATCCTTTTCACCATGATTTTCGTCATACCCAATCCGATACAAAAGGGCATGGCCCGAACGGAGGGCGCGGCATCGGCGGCGGGCCGCATAACGCTGGCCAAAGTGGCGCTCAACGTTATCGCCGCCCACCCGGTCCTGGGTCTTGGCCCGAACATGTATACGGAGAAAGTCAGCCGCTATGACGACACTCCCGAGCAGACGAACCGGGAATGGAATGCTCCCGTCCACAACCTGTATTTGCTCATCGCCGGCGAGATAGGCCTGATAGGGCTTTTCTGCTTCCTGTGGGTCATCTGGGCCTCTTTGAGGCCGCTGGCGAACGTCCTGAGCGCCGACAACCCGGTCATTGCCTGTACGGGGCTGGGGGTCCTTATGGGAACTCTGGCTTTCCTCGGGCATTGTATAGCCGACATGACGCTCTGGACCCATCCGCGCATACACTGGTTCATTTTCGGGCTTGCCGTCAGTATCGGCCGTCTGGCGAAGCAATACATGCCAAAGCCCGTCTGGAAAGGCCACGGGCGTTTGTACCCCTGGAACTCACACGGGCGCGAGGCGGAAGCGGAAGCTTAAATCCCCGATTGTGGGATCCGCGGGCGGTGTGTTAGGCTGGAGTTGATCCCGGCCGTTCTTGTTTGCGGGCGAACACTGCCCGTTCGATCCATCGCTTAGCGGGACGGAAACATTTCCGATGCCGGTTTCCAGGCCGGATTTGCGGCAGGACCCAGGAGGAGTAGACGCCATCGGAGGCTGGTCTTGAACAGCATGGATAACCTCCAGTGATAGAGGTGGGGAATGATATTCTGCAGTGAATTGATCTCGATTCCGGGCTGGCTGGAAAGCACCCTGACGACAATTGTGGACTCATCCGCGGCCGGATTGAAAGATCCGCGGGCGATAATTTGGATCTCGCTTTTCGGCTCGATTTTTCTCGTGAGCATGCTCTTTGGATTTCTCAAGCGATGGTTCAAGCCCAAAGTCGTCATTCCCGCCGCCCCGAACCAGCCGCCGATAATGCTTTCGCAATCCGAAAAGATAGCGGATAATTCCGTTCTCATTGCAAGCCTCAACGCCGAATCGCCGGAAGTGAAGGCCAAGGCGGCGCAGCAACTGGGCGAGAGGCGTGCGAAGGAAGCGGTCCAGAGCCTTATCCGGGCTCTTCAGGACCCCGACAAGAACGTGCGTTTCTGGGTCGCATGGGCGCTTGGGTCCATTAAGGACAATATGTCCGCCTACGCTCTCATGGATTGTTTGTCAGACTTCGACGAAGGGGTGCGCTATCGCGCGGCGGAAGCCCTGGGAGAGATTCAGTCAGTTAAAGCCGTGGATTCTTTGAAGGGTTGCCTAAACGACAAGAGCGAGCGTGTGCGCAAGATCGCGCAGTGGGCGCTCAATCAGATAGCCGGCACGCATGCGGCCGGCGGGGAAGAATCTCCCGGCGAGAACGCGCCTGCCGCGATCGTCCATGTCAAGACTCCGGAAGAGCCGGTCGCACCCGGGATCGTTTTTGAACCCGCAATAACGCCGCCCATACAGCGCATTGCGCCGGAAGTGACACAGGCAGCCGCGGATCGGGTTCAAACGACGCAAGACCTTTCGAAGGAAGCTCCCGGCATTCCAATTCCGCAAGCTCCCCCGGCCATTTTGAGGGAAGCGCAGAGCCTCCCCAAGACACCGCCGCCATCCCAACCGGCTCCGGCCGCCACCGAGGCAACGCACGCACCGCAATATTCCACCATCACATTTCCTCAGCCGAACGCCGCTGCGCCAAAGCCCGCGACACCCCTGTCCGGAGAGATCCGTCCGCCGGTGAGGGAAAGGCCCACCCCTATTCCGAAGAATATCGAGGAACTGCTCCGGGTGACCAAGGAGCGTTCGCCGGACCGCGACATAAGTTCGCGGAGCATCAGTTTCCTCCGTCACGTCATAAAGCAGGAAAGGCCCGACGAACTGCTTTTGGCCGAGCCTCTGGAACCGGTGCCCGCAAGCCAGCAGCACGATACCGATGTAGTGATAAAATTCAGGCCCTATGACGCCGAGGGACAGTTCGCGGCGGGAGTCGCCTTCAGCCAGGTCGGGGATTGGGAAACCGCCATTGATTGCTATAAAAGGGCGCTGAGATTCAAGTCCGACATTGCCAAGGCGTACTGCAATCTCGGTGTCGCCTACTGCCATATCGACAAGCCCAAAGAAGGCATCTTCTATCTGCGCCAGGCGATTCGATTCCGGCCGAACTGGCCCAAGCCCTACATCAACCTCGGCATAGCCTGCAGCCAGCAGGGCGATTGGGAATCCGCCATCAGGGCGCTTAACAAGGGCATCCGGAACCCTTCCGAAAAACTGAACGCCTACTATAACCTCGGCGTGGCTTACAGCCAGATCGGGCAATGGGAGAAAGCGGCCCAGGCCTTTGTGCTCGTGGTGAACTCCACCCCTGAAGACGTTCCGGCTCTGTGCAATCTGGGAATATCCTATACCTATCTCGGCAGCTGGGGCGAAGCCGCGGAAGCATTCAAGCAGTCCACGCTGATCAATCCGGCGGATTCGCGGTTGCAGTGCTGCCTGGGCCTTTTGTACTGCCATCTCGGACGCTACGACGAGGGCATCAAGGCTTTCGAGACCGCCATCAAGATCAAGCCGGACGACGTCGAGGCGTATTGCATTCTCGGCCTCGCCAAAGGGCAGCTCGGCCTCTGGGACGGCGCGGCAGTGGCGCTGAACCAGGCGGTGCGGCTCAGAGACGACTTTCCCGAAATCCAGTACTATCTCGGCGTAATCTACGAGGAACAGGGCCGGTGGCAGGAAGCGGCCAGATCCTTCAAGCAGTTCAGCCAGTTGGGAACGGGAACCGGTGCGGACGAAAACCGGCTTGTTTTTGAAGGCCAGAAAGTCCGGTGGGACGAGATGAAAGTCGCTCTCACCCAGACGCTGAAATACAATCCGAAGATGATCGAGGCATATCACCTGCTGGGCCGTTACTATGAACAGAGAAACGACTGGCAGGAAGCCAGCGCGGCTTTCATGGAAGCCGCCAAGCTCAAGATCCGCGAAGGGCAGCCCAATTTTATCCTGGGGGAACTCGACGAACGGAGCTTCGGTCAGCAGCGCGCCCTCGAGGAAATCCGGCGCGTGATCCTCAACAAGCCCGAGTTCTTCAAACCGAGATTCAGCCTGAGCCTGTCTCTGAACGACTACGACCGCTATCAGAAAACGTATCTTGCGCTCAAGCGCATGATACAGATAAACCCTCAGAATGACGACACATTTTACAAATTCGGCAGGACCTGCACCTATCTCGGACACTACAACACGGCTATCCAGGCTTACAAGGAAGCCACCCGCATCACGCCCGACAACATTATGGCCCGCTACTATCTGGCGCTTTCCTACCTGGCGGTAGGCGATCGCATATCGGCCGCGGAAGAGTATGCCGCGATCAAGGATCTTAACGAACAGCTCGCGTCCATTCTTTTCTACTAGTCAGCGCACGGGCCCACGTCCGGGGGCGGGGAAAGAGATGAAACATCGTCCGGTCCGAGTATGCCTTGTCGGTTGCGGAGCAATTGCCGAGCAGGCCTATCTTCCGAGTCTTTCGGGGCTGGAGGAGTGCGCGCTGGTCGGCCTTGTCGATCTGGACACGGCGAGGGCTCGAATGCTCGCAGACCGGTACGGAATCGAACACGTTTTTTCCGATCCCTCCCGCATACCCGATGTTGCCGAAGCCGCGATCATCGCTCTTCCCAATTTCCTGCACCAACCCGTTTCCTGCGAACTCATGAACCGCGGCGTCCACATCCTCTGCGAAAAGCCGATGTCCATCACCTGCGGGGAAGCCGAGACAATGGTCCAATGCTGCGCCGGAAACGGCGTGCGGCTGCACATCGGGCAGATCCGGCGCATGTACTGGAGCAGCAGAAAGGTCAAGGATATCCTCGATCGAGAGGAGCTGGGACGGGTCGTGTCCTTTCGGATGGAAGAAGGCATCCCGTTCGACTGGCCCACGGTTTCGGGCTTTTTCTTCGACAGGAGCAAAGCCGGCGGGGGAGTCCTGATCGACCCCGGCGTGCACGTGCTGGATCTTCTGCTCTGGTGGCTTGGAGACAATCCCGAAGCAGTCGCGTATCGGGACGACGACTTTGGAGGGGGTATCGAGGCGGAATGTTGTCTTGACCTCGCGTACGGATCGACAGCGGGTACGGTCAAGTTGAGCAGGCTTTCCAGGCTCCGGAACACCTACGAAATCCGTTGCGAAAAAGGCGCCATCACCTACAGCCCCTATCTGTTCGACTCGATAACCGTCCAATCCCGGGGCAAGCGCAGAGAACTCAGCGCGGATACCAAGACCGACTTCATCGGATATTTCCGGCATATGCTTCGGGATTTCTGCGGCGCGGTGCGCCGTGACTCCCCGTCGATCCTCAATGCCGAGACCGTAGCGCCGGTCATGCGGCTGATCGAGCGGTGCTACGGGAAAGCGACGCGGCTGGACCTGCCCTGGCTGCGGCCGCAAAGTGTCTGAGGGGGAACTGCGGGCCATGGATATTGCGGGATCGCAAATTCTCATTACGGGAGCCGGTGGCTTCATCGGCGGCAGAACGGCCGAGCGGCTGTTTTTCGATTACGGCTGCAGGCCCCGGTGCCTTGTGAGAAATCTCAATAAAATCTCGCGGCTGGCACGATTCCCGCTGCCCGTCGTCCAAGGCGACGTGCTCGACTACGCTTCTCTTTTGAGGGCCGCCGAAAGGTGCGACGTCATTATCCATTGCGCCTACGGAAACTCCGAGGACGACGAACTCAACGCGCGAGTCACCGTCGGGGGGACCGAAAACGTCGCGCGCGCAGCGCTGCAATGCGGAGTCAAACGGCTCGTCCACATCAGCACGCAGGAGGTCTATTCCAAGCCCCGCCCCGCCGTCGTTTCCGAGGACTCTCCCCGCGCCCCGTCCGGCGACCCTTACGGGGACGGCAAGCTCCAGGCGGAATACGTCTGCGAAAGGTACTTCCGCGAAAATGGTTTACCCGTCGTCATGTTGCGTCCGACTATTGTATACGGGCCTTACGCGCCTTCCTGGACGGTGAGGGTAATCGAAAGGATACGCAACGGCAGCCTGGTCTGCAGTCCGAGCTTTACGGGCACGGCGAACCCGGTCTACATCGATGATGTCGTTCAGGCAATTTTTTGCGCGATCCGGAGCGACGACGTCGCCGGGGAGGCATTCAACGTCAGCGGCGGAGAAGCTGTCCCCTGGAACGATTTTTTCGCGAGCCATCAAAGGCTGCTCGGCATCGAGTCGCCGAAGACGGCGGGCAGCGGCAGGCTCCTGCTGTACAGGGAAACGAAGCGGCTCATCAAACCCGTGCTCGATTTCCTCAAGAACAGATACAAGGAGGAACTGCTCGAAGTATACGAGCGGTTGCGCAAGCGCGGCCTTATGCCGAACATGAAGGCTTTCATGCAAAAGGGCAACCTCCTGGCTGAATCGGGCACCTATGCTTCCGCGGCTTTTTTCCCGATTGAAAAAGCAAGACGGTGCCTCGGTTTCGAACCGCGGACGTCATACGCCGAAGGACTGGAGATATTGAGGCACTGGCTCGTCCATATCTCTCTGATCGAGAAATGAGAAATACGGAATCAGGCATCTTGCCGAACGGGAATCCGCTGTGAGGGCGGAGTCCATGGCGTTTTCGCAACGGGTCCGAAGCGCGCGGGGGGAACACGGGGCTCCAGTCCCCGGCGAATCCGCGGCTTCCGGGGCGACTCATCTTTCCAGTTTGTTGCGTGTTGTCAATCGTTTGCGCAAAGAGGTTCCGGGGGAAAGACGATGCCGTCCTTGCTCAGGCTGAATCTGGCTTCCATAAAGACCTACCTGGACACGCCCGTTAACAGGAAGATCCTGAGCGCCACAACTTCGATTGCCGTAACCACGATGATCGTCAAGCTCGCTTCAATGTGGAAGGAGATGGTCGTCGCGGACAAATACGGCCGGGCGGCCGATCTGGATGCCTTTCTGCTGGCCTTTATCATCCCTTCCTTCCTCATCAATATCCTTGCGGGCTCGGTAAACGCGGCACTCATACCGACCTTTATCCAAACGAGGACATCGATGGGCAGGCAGGCCGCCCAGAAGCTCCTCTCCAGCGCCCTGTGCCTTGTCCTTGCCGTATTCGTCCTGCTTTCGCTGGCAATCATCCTGATCTTTCCGCTGATTCTGCCTTGTATCGTCCGGGGATTCGACCCCGAGAGGCTGCGGATCGCCACTCTTTGCTTCTACCAACTGCTGCCTGTATTCGTCATCAGCGGGTTGGGCACCACCTGGCGCGCGGTGCTGAACGCCTACGACTCCTTTGCCTTTCCGTCCTTTGCCGCCATGGGCATCCCGATTGCGACCATCGTCGCCCTGTTCGTCTTTACGGAGCAATTGGGGATTTATGCCTACTCCGCGGGAACAGTCGCAGGTTTTGCCCTGGAAGCGGCGCTGATCGGCTGGAAGCTCCACCGGCTCGGAGTATCCATCGTTCCGCGCTGGCACGGAATTTCGGAGCCGCTGAGAAGAGTCATCCACCAGTATTTTCCCATGATCATGGGGACCTTGCTTTCGAGCAGCAATACGCTGGTCGATGTCTTCATGAGTTCGGCTCTGGACGCCGGAAGCGTCTCCGCCCTGAACTACGGAGGGAAGGTGGTCTCCCTTCTTCTCGGCATCGGCGCGATGGCCTGCGGGACCGCCGCGCTGCCCCAGTTTTCGCACATGGTGGCGGCGCATGACTGGGCGGGCATCAGGAAGACCAACAGGACCTACCTGAGCCTGATTTTCATCGTCTCGATCCCGGCGTGCGCTGTGCTGATCTATTTTTCGGACACGATCATTTCGCTCATATTCCAGCGGGGCGCCTTCCGGCCCGAAGATACGCTTCTTGTCAGCCAGGTGCAGGTGCTCTACATGCTCCAGGTGCCCTTCTACGCAGGATGCATATTTATCGCCCAGCTCATATCGGCGCTCCGGGGGAACCAGGCCCTCGTTTATGCAAACATCATAAATTTCACGCTCAACGTTCTTCTCGATTACCTCTTCATGCAATGGTACGGGGTGCGGGGCATTGCCTTGGCGACATCGGCGGTCGTCTGTTTTGCGTTCTGTTTCCTTCTATTTTTAAACGGACGCATACTCAGGAACAGAAGCGCGGCCCTATCCATAAAATAGACTCATATTTTTTCGCAGTTTTATGCTTGATCCGGAAGATTACTCGTGTGTTGCGAGGACGTTTCCGATATAGAATCTAGGCAATGGTTGGATACTTGTAGTTGCGGGGGAAAAAGGCGGGGTGTCATATCAGGCGGTACTATCCGCACAAGCAGCAGCGGAAACGGCGCGCGGGGATCGAGCTTTCATTATTGGATTGATACTGATAGGAGCTTGCCTGTTACTCCAGGCTCTATGCCCGGAGTCACTGCACGCGGCGTCCGGCGTCCGGAAACCGGTCGAATTCCCGAGCCTCGGGGCTTTGCAGAAGACTCTCGACTACCAGCAGGCTATCGAGGGCTATACAAAGACCATCCAGCAAAAGCCCAAAGATCCCATAGCATACTACAACAGAGCAATGGTGTATTCCGCCCTCGGGATGCACGACAAAGCCGTTGCGGATTTCAACTGGGCGATTTCGCTCAGGCCCGGCGCCCTCCAGCCTTATCTCGGAAAGCTCGGGGCTCTGTACGGCGCGGGGAAGTATG
>JAJFVB010000057.1 GCA_021372055.1 Desulfobacteraceae bacterium
CGGACATCAATACCCCGCGGATTCCCACGCTCAAGCAGGTGCTCGGGGCCGCGAGGAAGCCGGTGTGCAGCGTCACCCCGGATGCCCTGGGCGAAGCGGTTCAGCCACGTCTCAAGACAATCGCCGTGGGGGCGTCCACCATGGACAGGCGCCGGGTGAGGTTTGCGGCCGATGCGGAAGGCATTCGTTCGGCCGTGAACGCTCTGATCAGAGAAGGCATCATTTCATAGGAGCTTTACCAAATGGCGGGAATTTGGGTTTTCGCAGATAACCGCGATCGTACCCTGGAACTGCTGAACGCGGGAAGAAGTCTGGCGGACAGGATGTCCGCGAGGGTAGCCGCCTTCGCGACGGAAGAACGCTTTGCCGGGGAGTACATTGCATGTGGGGCCGATACGGTCTATGTCCACCAGGCGCTTGCCGAGGGGCAGCCGTTCGAGTCCTGCCTCCCGGTGCTGGCGGATTTGGCGCGGGCGGAAGACCCGGACGTCATCCTGGTGGGGGCGACGGGCAGGGGAAAGGAAATAGGAGCCAGGCTTGCGGCGCGGCTCGACGCGGGGCTGTGCAGCGGGTGCGTTTCCTTCGATCCGGACGACTCCGGCAAGTCGCTTAAGATGAACAGGCTGGTCTACGGCGGGGCGGCGACACAGACGGTCGTGTGCCAGGGCCGCCCTCAGATGGCGACCGTTCCGCCGAGGACATTCGAACCGGCCGCGGCGCAGGAAGGCAGAACAGGGGAAATCGTTACGCTGCCCCCTCCTCCGCCTTCTTCGATACGCGTGATCGGCAGGTCGGCGAAGCAGAGGGACTCCGTGGACGTGACCGAGGCAAAGATCATCGTCTGCGTGGGCCGCGGCTTCGAAAAGAAGGAGGATATAAGCCTCGCGCGCGATCTGGCGCGGGTGCTGAACGGAGAAGTGGGCTGCTCGAGACCGGTTGCCGAGGAGCTCCAGTGGCTTCCCGAGGAGGTCTATCTCGGGATTTCGGGCAAGAAGGTGAAACCCGTGCTCTATGTCGGCCTGGGCGTCTCCGGCCAAGTCCAGCACATCACCGGCATCCGGGACAGCAAAGTGATCCTCGCGGTAAACCGCGACGAGAACGCACCCATCTTCGAGGCCGCGGACTTCGGGATTGTCGGCGACCTCTACCAGGTGGTTCCGAAGCTGATCGAGGAACTGAAACAGGCCCTCGAGGCATAGGGCGGAGGCAAAGATGGGCGAAGAAAAATTCACCGCGATCGTCGTGGGGGCTGGACCGGCCGGAAGCACGGCCGCCATGGTGCTGGCAAAAGAGGGCAATGACGTCCTGCTGATCGAAAAAGGGGCATCGCCCGGTTCCAAGAACATGTTCGGCGGGCGGATGTACTGCCATGCGCTGAACCGCATTCTCCCGAACTTCTGGGAGGAGGCGCCGGTCGAACGAGCCGTGGCGCGGGAGACCGTCACCTTTCTCCACGGCGGCAAGGCGGTCTCGCTCACCTGCCGCAACTCGGACTGGACGAAACCTCCCTATCATTCCGTGACCTTGCTGCGGGCCGAATTCGACTCCTGGCTGGCTTCCAAGGCGGAGGAAGCCGGGGCCGAGCTCGCCTGCAACATCCGGGTGGACGACCTGCTGACGGAAGACGGCAGGGTCGTGGGCATCCGGGCCGGGGAAGACGAAATCCTGGCCGACGCGGTGATTGCCGCCGACGGCGTCAATTCGCTCCTGGCGCAGAAGGCGGGTCTGGCCAAAATGTTTTCACCCGGCCAGGTTTCCACGGGCATGAAGCAAGTGATAGAATTACCCGAAGAGACGATACGCGATCGCTTCGGACTCGAGGGGAACGCGGGGGCGGTGCAGCTTTTCGTGGGCGAGTGCACGGGAGGAATGCCGGGAGGCGGCTTCCTGTACACGAACAAGAGCAGCGTCTCGCTGGGACTGGTCGTCAGTGCATCCGCTCTTCAGCGCTCTTCCGTGAGGGCTCCCGATCTGATGGAAGACTTCAAAAACAATCCGGAGATCCTTCCCCTGATCGAAGGGGGCAAGGTGGCGGAGTACTCGGCTCACCTCATTCCTGAAGCCGGGCTGGGGATGATGCCGCGCATTTACGGAGACGGCATCCTCGTTGCGGGGGATGCCGCGGGCTTTGTCCTCAACCTGGGGTATGTGATTCGGGGGATGGATTTTGCCATAGCTTCGGGCGAGGCTGCGGCTCGGGCGGTCATCTGCGCCAAGGAGCGCGGTGATTTTTCCGGGAACAGCCTGAGCGGGTACCAGGAATTGTTGAAGAAGAGTTTTGTGCTGCAAGACCTGGAAGCCTACCGAAAGGTGCCGGAATTCATGGAAAATGAGCGACTTTACGCGGAATATCCCGGTTTGCTTACTTCAATCTTCACAAATGTTTTTTCTGTCGATGGAAGCCAACCCATCCGACTACACTCAAAGATTCTCAATCGAGTGAAGGAAAGCGGGCTGAGCCTCGCCCAATTGGCGGTGGACGGCTGGAAAGGAGCGACCAGACTGTGAAAAGGCTGAGCACGGAACAACTCTTGGGACTCGACAAGTTTGTCGTCGACGATGAGGAGGCTCACATCGAGGTGGACAGGCAACTGTGCCGGGACTGTTCCGAAAAACCCTGCTGCGTGGCTTGTCCGGCTGGTCTTTACACCGTCAAGGACGCCGAGATCAGTTTCGACTACGCGGGATGCCTTGAGTGCGGCACGTGCAGGGTGGTGTGCCCCCAATCGGGAAGCGCGATTCGCTGGCGGTATCCGCGCGGCGGGTTTGGCGTGCAGTATCGATATGGGTAATGGCCGCGGCGTCTGCCCGCTCCGGAAGACGCGGAAAAGCTTCGGGGGGCGGCGCCGACTGAATCCGGCCGGGCACAGCCTAGCAGCCGCCGGTCTTTATGAAGACGCATGAGAGGCAAGGTTTCCGCACGTTACAGTTAGGAGGCAAATCCACTTATGAAATCCTGTGGATTCTCAATGTCGTATGGTTCTTTTTCGGTTCATGTTCAAAAAGGAGAAACAGAATGAGAAAAGGACTTGCCGTCTGCATTAGCGTTTTGCTGGTTTTGACTATGATGCCGCTACGCCCGGCGGTTGCCGCTGACCCCATCAAGATCGGAGTTGTGGTTACCTTGACAGGTATGGCTGCGCAGCTGGGTATTGATAACCGCAACGGAATCTTGCTTGCCGCCAAGCACAAGGGAACCATCCTGGGACGCCCCATCCAGATCATCACCGAAGATGACGAGGGCCAGAGCGAAACCGGCATTCGAAAAGCCGAAAAGCTTGTTTTCAAGGATAAAGTGGTTGCCCTTAGCGGCGTGACGGTCGCAAACGTCGGCCAGGCTATTGCCGGTGAAGCCGACCGCCTCAACGTCCCCTTCCTTACCACCAACGTTATGACCCCCAAATTCTACGGCCTGCATCCGCTCGTCTTCCGCTGCGGCCAGGTTGCCGACGATCAGATGACGGTCGCCCAGGTCATGGGCATCCTTAAGGACCCGGACCTCATGAAGCGCTCCTGGTACGTCCTTGCTGACGACTACGCATGGGGACACAGCTGTGCGGAGGAGTTCATCAAGCTGGCAACGGAAAAGGGAATCAAGATCAAAAACCCCACATATGACAACGCCGCGCTCAACCTGGTCGACTGGTCCCCGTTCGTCAGCAAGATCATCTCCGCGGAAGTCGGCGGTGTGTACGCATGCCTGAGGAGCCCCGTCGCCCCGAGGTTCGTGCAGCAGGCAGCCGATTTCGGTCTCATGGAGAAAGTGAAGATCATCGGTGGAACGCCCAGCGAGGCGGCCCTGGAAGCGGCCGGCGAGAGCGTGGTCGGGCTCATCGGGACCTGCTGCTGGACCTGGGATATAGACACTCCGAAGTCCAAGGCTTTTGCTGAAGCATACTGGAAGGAATTCAAGGAAGTCCCGCCGTCCCAGGGGGCTCAGGCCTACACCGGCGCCTTCGTGCTTTTCAACGCGATCGAGAAGGCCGGCGGCACCGATCCCAAGAAAATCGCCGAGGCCCTGAAGGGCGCGACCTTCGAGGGACCCTACGGGGAAGTGCGCATCAGCCCGAAAGACAACTGCATGCGTACTCCGGTGAAGGTTGTCGTTGCGGAACGCGCGCCGAAGAACCCGTTCGGGGCGAAGATCATCAAGAAGGTCGTCGCTTCCCTTACGCCTGAAGAAGTTGGTCCTGCGGAATAAGTCCAGCATGATCGGGGAGTCCGTAAAGCGGGCTCCCCCCTCTTATCGGAACGGTATTGGAGAAGTCTTCTTCAAAACTTTAAGCCGGTGTTGCTATGATCCAAATCTGCCTGAACTGTTTGTTGCTGAGCGCCCTTTTGCTGCTGATCTCCATTGGGCTAAACATCATCTATGGCATCAGCCGCGTCGTAAATCTGGCTCATGGTTCGCTGTACGCCCTGGGCGCCTACTTTGGGTATTCCATGGTGTCGTACGGCGTCAATTTCTATGCCGCCCTTCTGCTCGCCCCCCTGCTCGCCGGGCTGTGCGGAGTGGTGCTTGAACGCTTGATCATCGAGCCGATCCGGCACAGAGACATGACCTACACCCTTATTCTGACCTACGGGCTGTCTGTTTTCATTGACGGCATGTTCAAGTTCATCTGGAGCGACAAGGTCCAGTTCATCCAGATGCCCTCCTCGCTTCGGGGAACGTTAAACCTGTTCGGGGTGCACTATCCCAATTACAGATTGTTTGTACTCGCCGCCACCGTGTGCGTCATCCTCGGGCTTCTGGCGCTTCTCGAAAAAACCAAGCTGGGCATGATCATGCGTGCCGCCAGCACCATTCCCGAGATGGTATCCGCCCTCGGCGTCAACATGAAGCTGGTCCACATGGGTGTCTTCGGACTGGGCTGCGTCCTCGCCGGTATCGGCGGAGTCATTGCCGGCCCGCTGCTGAGCGTCTACCCGATGATGGGCAGCGAGATGCTCCTCAGCTGCTTCGTGGTGCTTGTCATCGGAGGGCTTGGCAGCCTCCGCGGCGCCATTCTGGCCTCCCTGCTCGTCGGTACCGCTCAGACACTCGGGTTCGTATTCCTGACAGATTTTGCCATGGTGATCGTGTACCTGATGATGGCGGTAATCCTTCTTTTCATGCCGAAAGGGCTGCTGGCCGAAGGCAAGTTCGATTGATACGGTGGGAGTGGATCGCTATGGAAAAAGCAATCGGAAACAAAAAAGACCGGAAGGGGCTCGTCATCCAGGCTCTGGTGCTGCTTGCGCTGGTGCTGCTCCCCTTTGTCCTGGGCAACAAGTTCTACCTCCGGCTGGTAACCGAAATAATCATCTACGGCCTGCTCGCCATGAGCCTGGACGTGCTTCTCGGATTCACCGGCCTGCTGTCGTTCATGCACGCCGCCTACATGGGAATCGGCGCATACACGGTGGCTGTCTTCCTCAGCTACGTCGATCCCGGCGCGTCCATCTGGGTCACCTTCCCTCTGGGGATCGCGGTGACGGTGGTGCTGGCATTCGCCGCGGGCTGGCTGCAGGTCAGAACGGGCGGCTTTGCCTTCGCCCTTCTCACGGTTGCCTTCGGCATGATGTACTACACGCTGGTGTGGAAGGCGCGCAGCATAACCTGCGGTGACGACGGGCTGTGCGGACTTCCAAAGCCCGACATATCGCTCGGGCCGATCGTTCTGGGCAATATGAACGACAGCCTGACGGCCTACTTCTTCACGCTGGCCGTGGTGGCCGTCTGTTTCTTCGTGACCCGCCGCATCATGCATTCTCCGTTCGGAGCCGTGCTCGAGTCGATCCGGGAAAACACGGAGCGCGCAAGCTTTATCGGAATCAATGTCCGGAACTACAAGCTGATGGGATGGATGCTGGCGTGCACCCTAGCGGGCATCTCGGGAGTTTTGTTTACCTACATGAAAGGATCGGTTTCCCCCACCCTCATGGATGCCCGCGCCGGAGGCATCGTGCTGATGATGACCCTGCTGGGCGGCATGGGAACTCTCTGGGGGGCTTTCATCGGCGCAGCCGCGTATATCTTCCTCCAGGACTTCATCAGCGCCATGACGGAAAACTGGATGGTTTTCCTCGGATTGGCGGTGATCCTGCTGACTCTCTTCATGCCGAAAGGATTGGCGGACCTGCCCATCAGGCTGGGACAAAGATTGACTCGACAGAGGTCGAACCTATGAGCACAATTCTCAGTACAAACAGCCTTTGCCGCCATTTTGGCGGAGTTCGCGCGGTAAACGATGTCACGATCGCCATTCGCGACAAGAGCGTAAAGGCCGTCATCGGCCCGAACGGGGCAGGGAAAACGACCCTGTTCAACACGATCACCGGGCGCCTCCCGGCAACCGCGGGCACCGTTGTCTTCGACGGGCGCGACATCACGAACTCACCCGTGCACGAGCGTGTAAAACTCGGTATATGCCGCACCTTTCAGATCAACAGCCTGTTTCTGGGAGCCACGGTTTTTGAAAACGTCCGCATCGCCAAGCAGACCAGGATGGGGAAGTCGCTCAAGATTTTTTCCAAGCGCGATTCCCTGGCGGACGTAAACGAGGCAACCTTCGAGATCCTGGAAAAAGTCGGGCTGGGCGGTAAGGCGTCCGAGCTGGCCAATACGCTTTCCTACGGGGACCAGAGGTCGCTGGAAGTTGCCATCGCCCTTGCCGGCGATCCCAAAATTCTCCTCCTGGACGAACCGACCGCGGGCATGTCCCAACTGGAGACCAACAACATCATCAGGCTGATTCAAAAACTGGTCAAGGAGATCGCCGTTGTGCTCGTCGAGCACGACGTCGATATGGTGCTGTCGATCTCGGACAGCATTTCCGTGATGCACCAGGGATCCATCATCGGGGAAGGCACCCCGGACGAGATCTGCAAGAATCAGCGCGTCCGGGAAGCTTACTTGGGGGATGAAAATGGCCACTAAACTGCTCGAACTCGAAGACGTCCATACCTATTACGGCGACAGCCACGTAATCCAGGGACTCTCCATCTACGTGAACAAGGGAGAGGCGGTGTCGATCTTGGGACGCAACGGAGTGGGCAAGACCACGACGCTGAGGACCATAGCCGGTCTGACCCCGCTGCGCCGGGGGACTGTGCGGATCGGGGGAAAGGATACCGGCCACTGGCCGACCCACCGGATTGTGAAAGAGACGCACGTGGCCTATGTGCCTGCCGAACGGAACGTCTTTCCCGGGCTGAGCGTGAAGGAAAACCTCAAAATAGGCGAGCAGCCGCCCATGAACGGGTCGTCCGGCAGCCGGTGGACCCTGGACATGGTCTACGAGTATTTCCCGATTCTCAAGGAACGCCATCTTCAGGACGGTTCTACGCTCAGCGGCGGTGAGCAGCAGATGCTCGTGATCGGCCGGGCCCTCATGGGAAATCCCGAAATCATGCTTCTCGACGAGCCCTCCCAGGGGCTGGCTCCGATTGTCGTCGCCAAGGTGGCCGAAATCGTGAAGCAGCTCTGCGCTCTCCACGGGTTGACCCTGGTCGTCGTGGAGCAGAACTTCAGGGTTTCCTACAAGCTCGCGCAGCGGCACTACCTGATGGATCTCAAGGGCCAGATCAAGCGGTCCCTGACAAATGAGGAGTGGGCTGCCAACGAGGATATCGTCAAAAAACACCTTTCCATCGATGACGGCTGCGTGGAGAAGAAAGACTCTGAATGCAGGCAGGTCCCCGCGCCTTCGGAGGCGCCATCCGGTGCGGCGCCCGGCGGGCCGGGCGCCGTGAGCAAATAAACGGGTGCCGCATGTCGATACTCTTCGAGGAAACCTCTATCGGCGCAATGCGTCTGGCCAACCGGTTCGTGAGGTCCGCCACCTATGAATCGCGAGCCGCGGAGGACGGCGGGTGCACGCCGGAGCTGGCCGAATTCATCGCGGAAACGGCGCGCGGCGGTGCAGGCCTCGTGATAACGGGCCATGCCTATGTGATGAAAAACGGGAAGGCGGGCCCCGGGCAAACGGGCGTCTACGGCGACGAGCTCATCCCGGGCCTGAAGCAGGTTGCGGAAAAGGTCCACGAAGCCGGGGGGAAAGTCGCGCTCCAGCTCTCCCACGCCGGCGGGAACACTAGGCCGGAATGGATTTCCGGCCCGATGCTTGCGCCCTCGACTTTCAGAAGCCTGCATGGGGAAATGGCCGGGCAGATGAGCGCCGCCGAAATCGAAGAAACGATCGAGGCCTTCGTCCGGGCGGGAGTGCGGGCCAGGGCCGCCGGGTTCGACGCCGTGCAGCTCCATGCCTCTCACGCCCAGTTGCTCCATCAGTTTATCTCCCCCTTTTGGAACAGGCGCACCGACGCCTATGGCGGAAGCACGGAGAAAAGGCTCAGGGCGGTCGCGGAAATATGCGGCGGGCTGCGCCGCGAGCTTGGAGCGGGCTTCCCGGTCCTCGTCAAGCTGAGTTCCGGGGATTTCATGGAGGGCGGACTCGAGGTCGTGGAATCGGCCCGGATTGCCAAAAGGCTCTGCGAGGCGGGCACCAGCGCGATAGAGGTGACCGGCGGCTCCCGGTACCCCGGCGCCGTGCCGCATATCCGCTCCGGCATCGTCTCCGAGAAGGATGAAGCGTATTTTGCGGAAAATGCGCTCCGGATAAAGGCGCAGATCGACGCGCCCCTTATTCTCGTCGGCGGCATCAGGTCCTTCGGCGTGGCCGAATCGCTCGTGGAACGGGGAGTGGCGGATTGTATCGCCATGTGCAGGCCCTTCATCTGCGAGCCCCACATCGTAAAAAGGTGGAAATCGGGCGACCGGTCCCGCGCGCGCTGCGTTTCCGACAACCGCTGCTTTTTCGAGTCCTACAGGGCCCCTCCGCTGCGGTGCCTGAGGGGTGACGGCATTGCGTGAAGGGCAGAGACGAACGGGGCGGGGTTGAGACCCGTGAATGCTCCGGGACCGCGGTCTTACGATCCTGACCGCTTCCGCCGGACTGCATCATCTAAGGAAAGCGCCGGTTGAGGTGGACTGGAACCGGTCCGTCGGTTTTGCGTTCCAATCATATCAACCTAGAGATGGGACCTGGGATGTGCAACAACTCAAGCGGTTTCATTCATAAAGTCTTTTTCACAAGCAACAGGGCTTTTGCCGAGTATTGCGCCTCGAAAATCAGGTCTGCTCACCCTGAGTTGCCCCTGAACATCCATTCCGCTATCGAGCCTTACATTTCCGGCGTGCACAGGAAAGTATCGGATTCGGATGTGATCCGGATCAATTATTATTTCATCGATGACGTGGTCCTGGCGCTTCCGCCGCTGGACGGGATTTCGAATCTCCATGTCAATTTCCTGGTCAGCGAGGGCATAGACGGGGTTGCCTTCGATCTCCTGCCTTGCACCGGGAGCCAAGTACCCGATCCCCGCAACGCTGTGAGCCCCTGCCGGGCCGTTTCCTCAGAGTTCCACGAGGGCTGCCGCATCCGGCGGAACAAAGGCCGCTTCCGCAGGGAATTGATCTCCAGGGTCCAGACCCTTAACATTTTGAAGAGCTTCATTCCCAGGGGCCATGACTATTTTCAGCTCGGCGACCTCCTTGACTCCTGTTTCCGGAAACTGCTGGGGGTGTTGCATGCCTCAGGCGGAATCCTCATAATAGAGGAAAAGAAAACCGGCAGGACGGTCTTCCACAGGGTGTGCGGAGAGGCTTTCCCGGGCCGGGTTCCGGCGGCTCGGCTGCGCTCGCCCGCCGCCCGGATCTGCGCTTCGGTGGATTCGTCCTATGCGCAGGGGTATTTCAAAATCGACGTGGAACCCCCGGTAACGGCATGCGGCAAGGCGCTTGTGAAAGTGTTCAAAGAGCAGATGGGCCTGTTCCTCGACAATGCCATCGGCACGCGGGAGAAGCTGGAGCGGCTCCATTCGAACCTGCCGCTTATGGAGCCCGAAGCCGGTGCGCCGATGATCGCCGACGGAAACGGAAATGGCCGGGAACTCTGGATGGGCTGCGGCCACTCCGGCATGCCGGTCTGCCAGGACGGCGGGTGCTTCATGGATAGGAACGGGAGAGGATATCGGGACCTCTTCGACAACGAGATCAGGATCATTGGAAAAAACGGAGTGAAGCGGATAGTCAAAAGCGGGCGGGGGACGGACCCGAATGCGATGGGCCGTGTGACTTGCGGCGGAGCGGTGACCGGGGATATCGCCGGGAGACTGAGCCTCGAAAACAAATTCGGCCACATGGAACACCTGGCGTGGTTGGGGGAGTTCGCTTCCGAATTCGCCCACGAGATCCGCAACCCGGTTACCGGCATCAGTTCCAGTGCCCAGTTTCTCTACGAGACTGCGGTCATCCCCGGAGAGTACAAGGCGGTCATCGAAGAAATTCTGCTCGGAAGCAGGATGCTCGAGGAGACGGTGAAAAAGTACCTGGATCTGGCCGCGCCGCCTGATCTTCGCCTGGAAGAATGCAGCCTCAATGAACTGGCGGAACAGGTTTGCATGGACATGCTGGACAAAATGGCATCTCAGAAGATCACGGTCGAGTTTGAGCTTGGCCGGGGCCTGCCGAAGATTTACGTCGATCCGGGACAAGTGCGCCAGGTCTACAGGAACCTCGTCATGAATGCCGTGGAGGCCATGCCCGACGGAGGAAGACTCGTGGTCGCGACCTTTTTGAGAACTGAAGGGGCCGACCCGAAAAACTCCGAACGCGCAAGAGTGGTTTCAAGTATTTCCGATTCAGGAACGGGGATCAACCCGGAAGATACCGAAAGGGTCTTTGACCCGTTTTACAGCACCAAGTTCTCGGGTTCCGGCCTGGGCTTGTATACTGCAGTCAATATCTTGAGAAAGCATAAGGCCGCGATAAACCTGTTCAGCGAGGCGGGAAAAGGCACCGAGGTGACCGTCAGCTTCCCGCTTTCGAACGGTTTAGGCCAATGAGCGTTCAAGGTAAAACCAATGGAAAAGAGTGGGGGAAATGATTCCCCCCGCGCCCCCTCGGGATTTCTGTCGCAGCCTCCCCTGCGGTCTGAAAGCCTGGTCTAATCCTGAGCGCTCAAGGGACGGGGCTGCTTCGTGTTGCACGGGTTTCGCAAAGGTGCGGTTGCGCGCCGGAAAATAGTGGTGGGGGATGGCAAAGACCTACAGAGTTCTCATCGTGGATGACGAGTTGTTTGTCAGGAGTTCCCTATCGCGCTTGGTCGAACGGCAGGGCTTTGAGACCTTGCAGGCCGAGACCGGACAGGACGGGCTGGAAAAGGCTTTGGTGGAAAGGCCTGAAATCATCTTCCTGGACTACCGGCTACCGGACACCGACGGGCTCGAGGTTTTGAAAAAAATTAAGAAGGAGAATCAGGACGCTCTTGTCATTTTCTTCAGCGCCCACGGAACATACAAAACGGTGGTGGAAGCGATCAAGGAGGGCGCTTTCGATTACCTGAGCAAGCCTTACCAGAATGAGGAAATCTCCCTGATCCTGATGAAGGCCAAGGAGATACTCAAGCTCAAAAACGAAGTCCTGCGCCTGCGGGCCCGAAGTGAAAAACTCTATAACGTCGATGAGGTGATCGTGAAGAGCCCGCAGATGCGGCAGGCGATCGAACTCGCGGTATCCATGGGCAGGCAGGGGGACAGCGCTGTTCTGATCGAAGGCGATACGGGGGTCGGCAAGGAAGTCATGGCCATTCTGATTCACTCGAACAGCGCCAGGGCGGACGGCCAATTCATAGCCGTGAATTGCGGCGCCATCTCCAAGGGGCTCATCGAATCCGAGCTGTTCGGCTACGAGAGGGGCGCCTTTACCGGGGCGCTGTCGAGTGGAAAGCCCGGGATGATCGAACTGGCCGAGGGCGGCACGCTTTTTCTGGATGAGATCGGCGAGTTGAGCCTGAATGAGCAGACGAAGCTCTTGAGGGTCCTGGAAACCAGGAAATACTTCAGGGTTGGCGGAGTCAAGGAGCGGACGGCCGACATCAGGGTTATTTCGGCAACGAACCGGTCGCTCGAGCAGGAGGTGCAGGAAGGCCGTTTCCGGATGGATTTGTACTACCGGATCAACGTGGTCAAAATAAGGGTGCCCCCCCTCAGCGAACGCAAGGATGACATCCTTCCGCTGGCGCTCCATTTTGCGGCAAAATTCAACGCGAAATTCAATAAAAAAGTAAAGTCCATATCCGCCGAGGCCCGAAAGGCCCTGCTTGCCCATAAGTGGCAGGGAAACGTGCGCGAATTGAAAAACATGGTCGAGCGCGCGGTGCTGCTCTGCGCCGGTGATGAACTGGATCTCCGGTCGCTTGGGCTGGACGCGGGCAGCCATGTGAGCGAGAAGAAGATGGTCATCGAACTTTTGGCCGGAGAAACGGACCTGGAGTCGATAAACAGGGCGATTATCGAAAAAGCGCTTCATCTCTCGGACAACAACGTCTCCAAGGCTGCCGGCCTTTTGGGTTTGAAGCGGGGCGCTCTGCGGTACCGTCTGCAAAAATATGGGATTTCTTTTGTCGAGTAGCGCGCCTGCGAGGCGAGAACCATTGCCGGGCATTGATCGTTTCGGAATCTGATCTGCGGAGGAGGGGCCATGGAATGTATTGCCTGCGATGTCCTCGTTATCGGGAGCGGCGCTGCGGGGTTGCGGGCGGCCATTGCCGTGCGTGAGGCCGGGTTCCGCGTCATCGTCTTGTCGAAGGCAAGGCCTGGGAAATCCACCTGCACCGGCCTCAGCGGCGGCGTGATGGCCGGTTCCGTGGATGCCGCTTCATTGGAAGCCCACCTGGAGCAAACGTTGCTGGCCGGGCGGGGCCTGAATCAGCCCGACCTGGCGCGGGTCCTTGTTCGGGAGGCTCCCGACCGGTTGCGTGAACTTCTCGGGTGGGGTATTCGGGCCGAGTCCAGGCAAGGATATCTGTTTGCCGGTGGACGGCCGCCTGTGATGGGGGAAGCGATCGTACATTGCCTTGCCGGCAGGAACGTGGAACTGGGGACCGAATTCCTGGGCGGTTTTATAGTGACCGACCTGGCCGTCGAGGATGGAGCCGCAGGAGTGAATGCCTGGCTGCGGTCTTCGGCGAAACGGGTGAGGATAACGGCAGGGGCGGTTGTGCTGGCCGCAGGCGGGGCCGGTGGCCTTTTCCTGAGGCACGACAATCCCAGGAGCATCGTCGGGGACGGGTACCGCCTGGCTATCGAGGCGGGGGCCGCGCTGCAGGACATGGAATTCGTGCAGTTCTATCCTCTGTGCCTGAGTGAGCCGGGATTGCCTGCCGCATTGATTCCCCCGAGGCTCGCCGATTGCGGTCTGATCGCAAATACCCGCGGGGAGGACATCCTCGAAAAGTACGGCATCAGGGAAAGACCCGCAGGGGCGCGGGCAAGGGATACCCTTTCGCGTGCCCTCTTCGAGGAGATCAACCGCCGTGGAGAAACCGTTTCCCTGGAGATCCGGGGGCGGGCGGACCGGGTCTGGCGTGAAGATCCGTTTTCCGCTTCGGTAAAGCACAGATTCGTCGAAAGCTACGGAGCCCTCAGCCGCCCTCTGCGCATCGCGCCGGCCGCGCACCATGTCATGGGCGGGGTGATAATGCGCGAGTCCGGGGAAACCTCCGTTCCCGGCCTGTTTGCCGCCGGAGAGGTCGCAGGCGGGCTCCATGGGGCGAACCGGATGGGCGGTAATGCTCTGTCCGATACGCTTGTCTTCGGGGCAAGAGCCGGGCGGGCGGCGGCAGAATTCACGGCAAAGTCCCGGAACAAGGGAGACGGCAACCGAGCGATATCATTGCGGCTGGATGAGTGCATGCGGAAGTGGGAGAGGCTCTGTTATCCAGGAAAGGGCGTGCGGGAAAGACTTCAGCGTGTCATGTGGCGGGACGGAGGGCTGATCCGGAGCGCTGAGAGCCTCGATCGAGCCATGCAGGACGTGCGGGAGATCCGGGAATCGATGGCGAGGCTGTCTCCCGGCGGCGGCGATTTGCCCGAAATCGTCGAGCTTCACTCCATGACGATGACCGCAGGCCTCATTCTGGAGGCGGCGCTCAAGAGGGCTGAAAGCCGCGGTGCCCATTATCGCGAGGATTTTCCGGACCAGGATAATGATCACTGGCGCGGGCACCTGCAGGTCCGGATGATGCCGGACGGGCAGAGGCTCTGGCGCTTTTCGCCCGGAAAGGAATAACTTGCTCGGACGGCCTTTTCCTCGCGTTGCGGTTTCGGTTCCAGAACCGCAACGAAGCGGTTTGAAACAGGGGCGCTGGAAAAGCGGCATGGCTTAAATCAACTATACCCCCCATCATGCGGTCGGGGTCGAATTCTTTCCGTGGAGGGATTTTTCCGCGCTCCGCGGCGGCCTTCCCGCGTTCCGGCTTTGGCGGGCAGATTGTCCGGCCGCCCCTTCCCCGGAAAACCCGAAAAAGAAAGCAGAGGCTCGGCATGTCGATGAAAATCAAATCGCCGGAATCCGGCTGATTTCAGCCATCAAAATAACCATGCGATATCGCTGCAGGACTGGTCCGTGGAATTATCAAGCCCTCGCATTTTGTGGCTGATTTGAGCCATGCGGCCGGTTCGCTATTCGGAAAAACGCTGCAATTGCGCGCACCTGTTGCCTGGCACGAAACGGGCATATGACGGGCATTACCGTGAGTGTAGCGGGGGCTTCAGAATCTTGCTGAAATTCCCCGCCATGCCTGCCCAGCCGCCGATTTGGGGGCGGCGGCTGCGATTCCTTCCCGGTACCTCCCCGGGGAGGAATCAGGCCGGGAGGCGCCCGTCCCGCTCTTCAGCATAAAATGAGCAGCGCAGGGGAGCCGGACTCCCCGCGGTCTGACGACTTGGTACCGCCGTGAGCGCTGGTTGGCATGGAAAATGATATCAACTCGGGTCCCTCCGCTTGGAGGGCGGACAGACCGGAGCGCTCCGTACAGAGGATCAGGCGCTCCTGTACCGTGCTCCGCGGGGACTGAGAGGCTCTTGGTTGCAAAGAGGAGGAAAAATGATATCCGATGACATAGGGATTGTGCAGTTCGATATGGATGGAAAGATTGTCGACTGCAATGACTACTTCCTCGAGTTGATGGGAACGGACAGGGGCAATGCAATAGGCACCAGCCTGCTGATATCGCTTGTAAACAAGGAAATGTGGTGGACCGTTCTTTCTGCGCTCTCGGGAAAGCCGGGTTGCTACACGGGAGACTATGTAACCATGCTCGGCAACAGGAGCCTGAGGCTGAAGGCCACATACGCGAGGATAAAGTCCCTGTCCGGAGATTTCATCGGCGGTCTGGGAATCTTTGAGGAGCTTGACCGCTCGGACGGCTGACACTGCAAACGGATCGCACGCCTTGCCCCGGGTTTGCATTTTTTCTCCCCAGGCCGTGAAGGCGCTTTATGAGAATGCGCCGCCCTTACCGGGGGAGACGTTCCGGTGAACCCGGCACTCCATCAATTTATTCAATGGCTTCAAGCAAAAACCTGCTGGGATGGTAATACGGGCCCGGAAACGCAATTCATGCAGCGGAGCCCCTTGCATATTTCATGGTAATTGACTGAAACTCAGGATGTATAGCCCTTCCTCCCCCGCACTTTCCCCCCGCCGCCCTGGCCCGCTCGCGTGCGTGCGTTTTGATGCCAGTAATCGCGAGATTGCCGATAATTGAATACGCAAAATCAACCACTTACATATGTCCAAGTTCCCTACCTCTTGGAGGCGTGGCAATAGTTTTCCAATCCTGTTAGAACAGGCTAACAACGGAGGACCGTCCTGGACGCCCCGGCCTTTGACAATTTTGGAACGAACGGCCAAAAGTAATTTGCATCGCCCCCCCCGGTTTTCCAGGTTGATTCAGTTCTCTGCGCGTATGTGGTACTCCGGCTTTGAGCCATATGGAAACGCATACCGCGGCCCAGCCGATCCTTCTCCCCCGCAAATTTTGAACCAACCGCCGCCGTCCCTTTTTTTGCACTTGACATTGGCATAATTGTATGAAAAAATAGATCCAATTCTTAATGCTAAATTAGATCCGATTATTGATCCTCTTTTTTGTCGATGCCGCTGCCCTTCTCCGCGGGCAGGGTTGACTAAAAGGAACTTGAGGTTGAACGGGTATGCAGAGAAGTGAACAATCGAAAAATCAGGAGGCGTATCAGGCTCTCAAACAGTTGATCGTCGAACAGAAGCTTTCTCCGGGACAAAAACTCATTTGCCGAGACCTGGAAGAAGCATTGAACATGAGCAAGACGCCCATCATTAACGGGCTTACGAGGCTGGAGCAAGAGGGGCTGGTCGTTTCGAAAAGAAACCGCGGGTTTTTCATGAAGGATGTCAGCCGCGAGGAGGCCGAACAGATTTATGAACTGCGGGAACGCCTTGAGATGGTTTCCATGGACTTCGCCGTGCAGAACCGGACCGAGGAAGACCTGCGGGTGCTGGAGGAAATGGCGATGCTCTATCATGAGTACCGTCCCCCGTTCTACGACAGGCGGTCGCTCGAACTCGACACCGACATCCACATGTACATGGCACGGATGGGGAAAAACGATTTCTTCACGTCGATGCTCCGCACCTTTTTCGAGAACATGTATTTCACCCTCAACGTAATTCACCTGACTCCATATATCAACAAGTTCGATGAAGAGCACATGCTCCTGGTCGAAGCCATTCGGGACAGGGACCTTCAGAAGGCGCAGGAGGTCATCCGCAGGCATATCCGGGCCGCCCGGAAGCATCTGACCGGGGCATTGAGCGCATAAGCAGCAGGGTTCGTTTCAGCTCAAGAAGGATAAAGGAGTGATATAGCCTAGTCGCGCACATTTCAGAACAGGGAGATCGCCCATGGGGGACAGTGACAGGGAGGGTTCGTGGAAGAACACCGTTGATCTCATGAACCGCGCGGTCAGCCGCCGGGATTTCATCATCACATCCGGCGCGGCCGGCGTCATGACCATGGTGCCGAGGTTCGCACGGGCACAGTCGGCGGAGCCGTACCGCATAGGCGTCCTTCTGCCCACCACGGGCAGCGGAGCGAACTACTCCGAGCGCCCGATCAAGATTCTTCCTCTGATCGCCGCTGACATCAACAGCCGCGGCGGTCTTCTGGGCAAGCACCCCATCGAACTTCACTTCCGGGACGACCAGACAAAGCCGGACGTCGGAGCACGGGAAGCCCGGTCGCTCATACTCAACGAAAAAGTGAAAACGATCATCGGTACGTGGAGCAGTTCGGTCGCCATGGCCGTCCAGGAGATCATCCACGAGCACAAGGTGCTCATGCTCACCGCCACGAGCAATAGCTCAAAGATCGTAAACGAGAACTATACCCCGTACTGCTTCATGTTCGGCCCCACCAGCGGGATGCAGTCAAGAGCCACAGTGGTCGCGGTTACTAGGCTTATCAAGGAGAAGGGCTGGAAGAAGTACGCGACCCTTGGCCTCGATTACGAATGGGGGCGTGATGCCCAGAGGGTGTTTGTCGAAAACCTGAAGAAGGCATCGCCCGAGACCGAACTGATGAAAGAACTATGGGCCAAACTCGGAGAGACCGACTTCACTTCCTACATTTCCGCCGTAATGGCGCTCAAGCCCAATTTCCTGTTCGGCGCAATCGCCGGCAAGGACAACGAGACCTTCCTGCAGCAGGCCAAAGGCGCGGGACTTTTCAAGGGGATCGCCTATCCCGGTGTCTTCCTGCCGGTAACAGAGCTTATGCAGCAGGCCAAAACACTGCCGCGCGGCATCATCGGCATCAACCGCTGCCCATTTTTCGCCAACATGGACAAGCCCCTGATGCAGAAGTACGTGAAACTGTACAAGGACAAATTCGGCAAAGAGGAATTCCCGGACGATTTTGCCTGCATGTATGCCGATGCCCTGAACGCCCTCGATCAGGGAGCGACAAAGGCCGGAACCGTGGAAACCGAAGCGGTAAGAAAATCCCTTACCGGGGCCACGATAGAAACCTGCCAGGGGAAACTGCCGATCCGTGACTGCAACAACCAACTCGATTGCCCGTCCTATCTCGGAGAGGTTGTCGATGTGCCGGAATACCCCTTCCCCATCTTCAACCCCAAGACGATGATCGTGGTGCAGGGCCATGATGTGTGGGTGCCGACCTGTGACGAGGTCCGCGCCCTTCAGAAAAAGAGGTCATAGGTATTTTTATCGCCGTCCGAGAACGCGGAAGTGCCACGGTGTGCCCTTCCGCGCCGCCTCACGGCGTTTCACACGGTATGGGGATGCAGGTCCCCTCCTTTTCCATCTTACACAATGCGTGCAGTGGTCCCGATTATCGAAGCGCTCTGTTATCGATCTCGGAGGCGGGACCCGTAACGGTCAGGATGCAGGCATGCCGAGTGACTTGAGTTCTTTCCTGATACAGTTGTTCAGCGGACTCTCCAGGGCGATGATGCTCTTTCTTGTCGCATCGGGACTGTCGCTGATTTTCGGCGTCATGAACATCCTTAACTTCGCTCACGCCTCACTCTGGCTGCTGGGCGGCTACGTCACTTTCTCTCTTTACCAGGCCTTCTCGATCGGGTTCGGCCAGCACGGCTTTCTGCTCATACCCGCGATCCTGCTCGGAACTGTCTGCATGTTCGGGATCGGGTGGCTGATCGAGCGCGTCCTGATTCGCAGGACGTATGCGTACGAACTGCCCGAGCAACTGCTGCTGACATTTGCGATGATTCTCATCATAGGCGACCTGATAAAGCTCATCTGGGGGGTTCAGAACCGCCGGATTTTCCTGCCGATCGAACCCATCGAAGCGTTCGGGGGGTTCATCAATCCGTACCTCTTCATCGTGATCGGATGCGGGTTCGGCATTGCCGCCGCGCTGTGGTTTTTCCTGCACCGGACACGGTACGGGAAGATCGTGCGCGCGGCGGTGCACAGCCGCGAGATGGTAAGCGCCCTGGGAATTCGCATCCCGGCGATCTATGCCGGGGTGTACGCCATGGGCGTGGCGATAGCGGCCTTTTCCGCCGGGGTGTTCTTGCCGATCATGCCGATCGGGCTCGGCCTGGACATGGACCTGATCGTCCAGTGTTTCGCCGTCGTCGTCATTGGCGGCTTCGGAAGCATTCTCGGAACGTTCGTTGCCTCGCTGATCGTCGGCATCCTCTATTCCTTTTCCGTGCTCATCTGGCCGGGCGGTGCGCTGGCGATCATCTTCTTGATTCTTGTAACAGTACTGATCATCAGGCCATGGGGCCTTTTCGGAACCGAGATGAGGTTTTAGATGCCGGTGGAAACAAAACCTGTCGCCCTGAGTAACGAGACCGAAAAGAATAGTTGCATTGCGGCATTGCATGCACGGGCCGGTCTGTCGGGACCCGTCATAGCCGCCCTCGGGCTCTTTTCCCTTGTGGTACCTCTGCTTCCGGGGGAATTTCCCACTATTGTGGGTGTGGAAATTCTTATCCTCAGTCTCTTTGCCGGAAGCTTCAACCTGATCTACGGCTACATGGGGCAGATGTCATTCGGCCAGGGAGCTTTTTTCGGGCTGGGCGCCTATGCGACGGCGCTTCTTTGCCGCTGGTATCAGGCCGGATCGACCGACATAGGGTACATGCAATTCTTTCTTGCCCTGTTGCTCGCGATCCCGGTATCCGCGCTGGGCGCGCTCGTGGTCGGGTTTTTCCTGGTCCGTCTCACGGGCATCTACTTCTCCATCCTGAGCATGGCCTTCGGGGAGCTGCTCTTCTACATCGTCTTTTCCTGGTACAGCTTCACGGGGGGCGACGACGGCATTCAGGGGATATACCCGCCGGCCCTGCTGCGAGACCCCCATTATTACTACTACTTCACCCTGGCGATAGTGGCTGTCGCCACATTCCTGCTCTGGCGCATCAGCCGGTCGCCTTTCGGCTACACACTGCGGATGCTTCGCGACAACCAGCGCCGCACGGCCTTCGTGGGCGTCAATATCCGCTGGGCGATGCTCCTCAATTTCGTCCTCGCGGGGACTTTCGCTGGTGTGGCCGGAGCGCTTTGGGGCCCGTTCCAGCGAAGCGTTTCCCCTACGTTACTCGGTTGGATGCAATCGGGCAGCCCGGTGTTCATGACGCTTATCGGAGGCGCGGATTTCTTTGCCGGCCCCTTTGTCGGCGCTCTCATCTACACCGTGCTGAACGCCTACGTTACCCGGTTTACGGTCTTCTGGCCCCTCACCATCGGAACGATCATCCTCATCATCGTCCTGTTCTTTCCCGGAGGGATTCTATCCATCATCGACGGCCGGCTGTCCAGGAACCGCGGTTCCCGGGACTCGTGATCTTTCACCAGGAGCAACGAACGACAGGGTTTGAGCATGAGAAAACGAATCCTTCAGGTAACGGGTCTCGACAAGAGTTTCGGAGGCCTCCATGCCACCAGGAATCTCAATTTCGAGCTGTTTGAAGGCGATCTGAACGCCATCATCGGCCCGAACGGAGCAGGTAAGAGTACTTTTTTTAACCTGTTGACCGGCTATCACCGCCCCGATTCGGGAACGGTACTCTTTGACGGCGTGGACATCACAAATCGTCCTCCACACCAAATTACCAGGATCGGCATTTCCCGGGCCTTTCAGGTCAGCAATATTTTTCCGAAAATGACCGTGTTCGAGAATGTACGCTCGGCCGTGCAGGCGCAAATGGGCATGGCGTTCAACGTATTCGGCAATGCCGCGAAGATCGGAAACGACCGGACCGCACACCTCCTTTCGCTGTGCGGCCTGGGCGAAAAGAGCCCTAACATCGCGGGGGCGCTGTCGCAGGGCGATAAGAAGAAGCTCGAGCTTACTCTGGCTCTTGCCGGTAACCCCAAGCTTCTTCTGCTCGACGAACCCACCGCGGGCATGTCGCTCAAGGAAACCCGCGAGACGATGGGCCTTGTCGACCGGCTCAACGAGAAGCATAACATCACCATTCTGTTTACCGAACACGATCTGTCGGTCGTATTCAACCATGCCCGCAACATAACGCTCCTGCACCACGGTGAGATCATCATCCAGGGTGCGCCCGACCAGGTACGGAGCAACGAAACAGCACAGAACATCTACTTTGGCGAACATTACTGATGGGAAACCTTATCCTCAAAGATATTCACACGTACTTTGGCACGAGCCACATTCTGTTCGGTATCAGCCTCGAGGTAAGGCAGGGTGAATGCGTCTGCCTGCTCGGCAGGAATGGGGTCGGAAAGACAACGACGCTGAAGTCCATCATGGGACTCGCGGAATCCCGGGAGGGAGAGATCACTTTCGACGGGAAGAGCCTCGTCGGACTCCCCCCCTATGAAATCGCCAGGATGGGAGTGGGTTACGTGCCGGAAGACAGGATTGTGTTTCCAGACCTGACGGTACGGGAAAACCTCGAGATTGCCGCAAAACCCCCTCTCACGGCGGATATACCACCGTGGACGGCAAACGGAATCTTCGAGCTATTCCCGGCGCTGAAGCCGCTGGAAAACCGCCCGGCGGGCTATCTCAGCGGCGGAGAGCAGCAGATGCTTACTATCGGCCGGACCCTCATGGGCAACCCCCGTATGATGCTGCTCGATGAACCGGTCGAAGGGATAGCCCCCGTGGTGGTCCAGGAGATAGTAAGAAAGATACGGCACTTGAAGGAACTGGGCTTAACCATTCTTTTTACCGAGCAGAATATCAGGTTCGCCACCGATATCTCCGACCGTGCCTACATAATAGAAGGCGGCAGGGTCCGATACGCGGGGACGATGACGGACCTCGAAGAGCAGCCCGACATTAAGCAGAAGTACCTGATGATTTAGACTCCGAGAACCATATT
>JAJFVB010000066.1 GCA_021372055.1 Desulfobacteraceae bacterium
ACTAGTTCGGCAACGTCAAAAGGTTCCGCCGTAAACCCCTGACGCGCAAGGAGGATTTGCTGCAGGGCCAAAATGTTCCGCCTCCCCCTTACCCTGCCGAGCGTGAGGTGCGGCCTGAACGGACGATCCTCCGGCGCAAACCCGAAGGGAATCATTGCGGACTCGACGGCCTTCTGAAGCGCGGCAAGGTGCTTGTTCACTCCCCCCAGACCGACCCAGACGACACGAGGCTGCTTCACATTCGGAAAAGCCCCGCACCCCGCAGGCTCGATGCGAAACGCTATCGCCTCCTCACCAATTCGCCGCAGGACCGGCTTCATCTCCTCCGTCAGTTCAACGGCCACATTCCCGAGGAATTTCAAGGTCAAGTGAATGCTCTCCGGCCTCACCCAGCCCACTTCCGCTCCACTCTCCCCGAGCTCCCGGATGAGCCCTCCGAGCCGCTTCCTGACGGCTTCGGAGAGATCTACCGCAATGAAGCAGCGAATGGTTGCTCCCATGTCCACACATCCTTACCGGAAAGTCCGGAACATATAAACACTCGTGGCACATCCGAGGCAAAACGATACGCATACGCCCCTCGGATGCTCCCTCCCCTGATCGCTCGAAAACATTCAATTATATCATTTTTGACGCAGTTTGCGATCGGCCGCCCGCCCTCCTTCAACGCCCGGACCTACCGGAGACACTTTGCGGATGCCGTTCCTGCACATCGTTTTCCCCGATGCGGCGGAGCTTTGAAGAAGCCTGTCATTTTCAGCAAGGCGCTCCCGGGAATTCTCCTCATGCCACAAATGGTAGACCAGCGCCGAAAAAGGCGGATCCTTCCTCTTCACTCCGGACGCAAGGAGCCGGGCTGCAAACTCGGCATCCTCCCTTCCCCATCCCACGAAATCTTCGTCAAAGCCATTGACCGCAAGTAGATCTTTTCGAAAGACACCGAAATTACAGGTTTTTATCCCGCGAAGGGATTTTTGCTCGATAGCAAGCCCCGGGATGCGCAGTAAGTGATGAAATCCGGAGAGTTCACCCTTGAGCCACAATGCGGCCGGCCTCAGCGCCCCGGATGGAACGATCCGGGGCGATGCGCCCCTGCCGAGGAGCATGCGTTTGCCCTGGACGAACCAACCGGCGCACGCAAGACGAACGTGATCTTCCACAAAGCGCACGTGCGGAATGCAGTCCCCGTCGCTAAAGACGATGTAGTCGCCCGTGGAAGCCTTTACCGCCTCGTTTCTGATTCCGGCAGCCCGGAACCCGAGGTCTTCCTGCCAGACGTGCGAAACCGGAAACGGGGCCACCCTCCTGAAGCGTTCCACTCTTTCGGCGGTCTCCCGGCCGGAACCGTCATCGGCCACCAGAAGCTCATCGGGAAAAACACTCTGGCCGAGGTACCCCGCAAGCACTCTTTCGAGATAATCGGGCCTGTTGTAGGTCGTCACAATAATGGAGAGGGTAAGGCTCACGTTTCGGCGCTTCCGATCCTTTTCGAAGAACGCCCCCCATGCCGCGGCAACATCAATCGCAGCGCGGAAGGGATTCGCCCGTCAGCATTTTCCACATGATCACAAGCGCCGCATGGGCTGCGCTTTCCTGCACCTGCTCGCGGGCCCCGCCGAAGGAAAATCTCTCAACCGTACGCCCATCACGCGTAACGCAGGCAATATAGACGGTGCCGACAGGTTTTTCGGGGCTCCCGCCCTCAGGTCCCGCGATGCCGGTGATGCCCACGGCAATGTCGGCCCGCGCCGCTTTGAGCGCGCCCTCGGCCATGGCCAACGCCACCTGTTCACTGACAGCCCCGTGAGCCTGGAGCAGTTCTCCGGAGACGCCGAGCAGCTCCGTTTTGGCCTGGTTGCTGTACGTGACGAAACCCCTGTCGAGATAATCCGATGCGCCCGCAACCGAAGTGATTTTTCGCGAGAGCAGCCCCCCCGTGCAGGACTCGGCGGTGGTGAGCTTCCAGCCGCGCGCTCGCAACTGGCGGCCGATGACCTGCTCAAGGCAATCCTCGTTGTGCCCGCTTATGTTCCGCTCCCCGATGAGCTCCGTGATCTTCGCTTCGGCCTTCCGCAAAAGGCTTCTGCACTCCTCCTCGTTCGGCGCCGAAGCGAAGATGGTGATCCAGTTCTCCCGGCCCTGAGGCAGGTACCCGATATCCACCCCCAACGCAACATGATCCAGATCCCGGAGCCTCCGGTTCACTTCGGCCTCGAGAAGTCCCTGAACCCGCACGATGTGCTTGAGGAAGGAGGTACGCTCGGGGAACCTCGATTCCAGGTCCGGGATAACGATGTTGCCTAGCAGATACTTCATCTCGCCGGGAACTCCCGGAAGGAAGTAACACGGAACGTTCCGGTGGAGGAGAAAGAAGCCTGCCATATCCAGTCCCAGCTTTACAGCGCCCTTTGGCAGCGCCGCCATTCTCTCCAGTTCCGCCGAGACGTCTTTGCCCATCGCGGAAAGGTGTTTTTTCAGCCAGTCCTCGTAGTCCTGATTCGTGATGAGAGGCCTGCTGAAGGCCTTTGAGACCGCGGAGTTCGTCCTGTCGTCATCGGTCGGCCCCAACCCTCCCGTGGCAACAATGAAATGGGACTTGTCCAGGCACTGGCTCAGGAGTTCGACGATCTCATTCTCGGTATCGCCGACGGTCACGATCCGCTGCAGCCGGAATCCCTTCGCGCGAAGCTCGCGTGCTATGTGATGCGCATTGCCGTTCGGTATGTCTCCAAGAAGGATCTCATCGCCGATGGTAAGCAACGTGCCGACAACCTGTGCCGGTTTATCGGGCATTTCCATTTCCTCTCCTCGGCGCAGCGCGGTGCTGCTGCAGCCGTTTGTGTTCCGTTTGCTTCCTCGAGAGGCACCGACCGCCGTTCGTCCGCCACGGGAGGAAGCGCCGCGTTGATGCTCACTTTCCGGCACTCACAAGAATCCCCCTGTAAACATCCGGAATGGGGGTTCCGGTTTCCGCCGCTATCCGTTTACACTCCTCAAACTCCGGGATCAACCGCTCCTTGCCGTTCGGCAGAACAATCCGCTTGACCCTGCAGGGCCCGAAGGCTGTCGAGACGCTGATCACCTCGCGCCGCAATTCGATCCTCCTCACGTCCTGAACGCGGACCCCCAGTGTGGTGGTTTCCGTGAGAAGCAATTCCGCGGCAGCCTGTTCCAGCGAAGGCTCAATCAGCACCTGGAGCAGGACGGCCGGGCGGTTTTTTTTCATCTGAACGGGCATAAGGGTGACATCCAGCACCCCGAGCGCAAAGAGTCTTTCCGAAACGTAATTATAGAATTCCGGATTCATGTCATCAATATTGGTTTCGAGCAGCAGGAGATCCCGCATACCGGTGGAAGCTCGCTCCTTGCCCAGGAAAACACGGAGGAGATCAGGCGGGGAGCCCGACGCCCGCCCTCCTACCCCGCAGCCGGTGGAAATGAGTTCCATAGGAGGCACCGGACCGAAAGACTCGGCAAGATTCGTCAAGAGTGCAGCGCCGGTCGGCGAGACCAGTTCCCAGTTGGCGGCGACACCGAACACGGGGATGCCGGACAGGAGCTCCGATGTCGCGGGCCCCGGAAGAAGCGCCGTGCAGTCCTGCGTTTCGACAAGTCCGGAGCCGAGCGGAATCGGCGAAGCATATACCTTATCCACATCCAAGTATCGCAGGCAGAAAAGCGTCCCGGCAATGTGAAGGATCCTTTCGACCGCCGCGGCCTCCTGAAAGGAAACCTCACCGGGGGCAATCCCGGGCAGATGGGCTTCAACTTCTGCGATTCTTTCGAAAACGGCCCTGCCCTTTTCCTTTACCCAGGGATCGAGTCCGCTGGAATCGAAGATGCGCACGATATCGCTCATTGACCGGCCCGGTTGCGGTGAAACCGTGATATCGACTCTCGTGCCTTCGACGGAACCGATTCGCTCACGCCTCGTGCCGATGGACCAGCCACGCAGGGGCAGCTTGCCCATTTCCGCCGTGAGCGCTTCAAGCGGGACGTTGAGGTCCATGAGAGCGCCAAGGGTCCGTTCGCCGCTCACGCCGGAGATACAATCAAAATACGCTGTTTTCATCCCTCTCTCCTTCCAGGACCGAGAACCCGGCGCCCGACTTCCCGGCGCAGAGAGGATTCTACTTGCGCATGCCTTTCCAGGTCAAACGGTAATCATGTTAGAGCGTTGCGGCATCTCTCAAACGGAGAATAGCCGGTCTGCGGGAGGTCGTTTCGAAACGCTTGACACCGCGGAACGGGAACGGTAAAGTAGCGGGTCTGATGGGAATTACCTTCCCTCCTGGAGGGATGGCCGAGTGGTTTAAGGCGGCGGTCTTGAAAACCGTTGTTCCGTTAGCAGCGGAACCGTGGGTTCGAATCCTACTCCCTCCGCCACCCCATATGACGTTTTGGAGAGATGGCCGAGTCGGCTGAAGGCGCTCGCCTGCTAAGCGAGTGTGGGGTTTAGCGCTCCACCTCGGGTTCGAATCCCGATCTCTCCGTTAGAACAAGTAGTTAGCCCCGGTTTCGGAACCCTGAAACCGGGGCTTTTTTATGAGACCAAATTTCCGTGAGACCAAAAATGAGACCAATTTTTCTGAGATATCAGAATAGTCTCAAAACAGGCGATACCGCGTTCAGAGGGTGTTGTACTCCTGATCAACTACGCGCACTTCTTCTTCCCGCGTACCGGCCGGATTTGAACCGGCATCGCTGGCGTGAGAGGCAGATGACACTTTGAAATTATTAGAAAAATTCCGACAACTTAATTTTTGACGTCTGCGAGAACCATTCATTCATCTGAAAAGGGATACTCGCTTCACAGTTATCCACAAGCCATGAGTTTGGCCCTTGGTTCTCCGTGATTAGAGGCACCGATTAGATTTCTTGGTTATATGAAACAGACTGATCCTCCTCGGGTAAATGTTTTGGGCTACCAGGGTGGATAGCACACTCGGGGAACCAGCCCGTTTCATATAATCCGGACCTACCCTACGGCCACCTCATAAAAGTGCGGTGTCGGGTTGCCGTCGAATAAAGGTTTCACACGCTCACCCGCTTTATCGTGCTCGGGACTATTGTGCATTGCCTTGAAGCCATCTTGATTTTCAAATTCAACGATGGCCGCGTAGTTGCCTGCCTCCAATGGCTTCAAAAGCCTCCTCCTTATAAAACCCTTATGGTTGGAGAATGTCTTGTTTGTCGAGGCAAACCACTCCCTGAACTCAGCATCTTTGCCTTCTTTTATAGGCGGGAAAGAAATGAAAACCACAAACATAGTATCACCTCCATACAGTCGATCGTGACATGTGCTGGTTTGTTACTGTACCCTGATTTGAACGGTCAAACCAGATGTCGGCATTCCGGTCATTTTCGCCTGTCACTGATTCCACTATCCCTCCGAGTGTTCCGTTTCAATAACCGGTGTTCTCCATTGATCAATGTAGGTCAATCCCGCCGCGTTCACCATCGGGATGACGCCCAAAACGATGAAGACCGTGTCACCGGGCATACGAGCCCATTCCAGGAGCTTCACAAACTCCTGATTCAAATAGTCGAGTCCCCGTGCGTGCCAGTATCCGTGGGTCAGAACATCATGGAACTGCATAATGCCCCCGGGGAACAGACTACCTGCGAGCATCAGTGCCAGACCGGCATTCAAACCCCAGAAGGATATGCGCACGTACTTTTCAGTACGTGCCCACTGCGCGTCCGTCGACACCTGACGAAAGGCCAGAACCATCAGGGCAACCGCCTCCATGCCGAAGGCCCCCATGAGCGCGGCGTGGCCGTGGTTCGGTGTGAGCACCGTACCCACCTCGAAATAGCTTACGATGGGCAGGTTGATCAGAAACCCGAAGACGCCGGCCCCTACGAAATTCCAGAACCCTACGGCCATGAGGAAATAGAAGGTCCATTTATGAGGGATGGCAATGGGCTTGCCGTCGGAGTCGCGCTCACCCCGCGTCAGTTTGATAAAATCCCAGGCATCCAGCGTGAGAAGCGTCAGGGGAACAACCTCCATGGCCGAGAATATGGCCGAGAGGGCAAGATTGACATTAGACTGGCCTGTCCAATACCAGTGATGCCCCGTGCCGATGATCCCTGCGCCCAGAAAGAGAATGGCGTCCAGGTAAATGATTCGTGTTGCGGTGAGGCGGGAAACCGCACCCAGTCGGTAAAAGATGACGGCCACCATCACTGTCACAAAGAGTTCAAAAAAGCCTTCGACCCAGAGATGAATGATCCAGAAACGCCAGTTGTCAACGATGGAATACCCCGTGGTGCTGCCGAAAAAGAAAGCGGGCAGATAGAAAATCGGAATCGTCAGGGCCGAGAGCATGAAAAGCCACGATATCTCCTTGCGTTCCGGGTCGCGCATGGCGGTGGCAAGCCCTCGAAACAGCAGAACGGCCCAGAATACCAGTCCCAGGGCGAGCAGGACCTGCCAGCCCCGGCCAAGGTCGAGGTATTCCCACCCCTGGTGTCCGAACCAGAACCAGAGGTCGCCGAGGAGCTGATTGATGCCGAGGAATTCGCCCAGAAGACTCCCTGCCACAACCAATACCAAGGCCCAAAACAGCAGGTTGATTCCGAACACCTGCCCTTTTGGTTCCGTTCCTCCCAGGGCGCGGGTCAAGAGCAAACCGCCCGCGACATAGGCGGTTGCGATCCAGAAAAGAGCCAACTGCAGATGCCAGGTGCGCAAAATATTGCTCGGAAATACCTGGTTGAGATCGATTCCGTAAAAGCTTCCCGGTTCCGCCCGAAAGTGCGCGGTGGCCCCGCCCACCAGGACCTGCGCCAGGAAAAGAAGGGCCACTGCCAAAAAGAACTTGATGGTCGCCTTCTGGCTCTCGCTTCCTGTGCCCGGAAGCATGTGGGGATGGATGGGCGGCCCCGTTCCTTTCCAGCCCAGATAGTTGAATTTTCCGAAAGCAAGCAACACCAGGCCCGTACCCACCAGGAGTGTGATCAGGCTGATGGCGCTCCACAAAACGGCGTCGCCGGTAGGGGTATTGCCCACCAGCGTGTCGTACGGAAAATTGTTGGTGTAGGTTTGATCCTTGCCGGGACGGTTGGCAACCGAGGCCCAGGCTGCCCAGGCAAAAAATGAGGTCAGTTGCTTCAGTTCCCCGGGATCGCTGATATAGTTTTTCTTCAAGCCGCCGTTTTGGGCCGGTCCTGAAAAGTAGTCGCCCCATTTGGTTATCTGCTTTTGGTAAGAAGCCGCTTCCGGTCCCGTAAAGACCAGTATTTTGTTCGCGTCGTCGTAGCGATTCTGTTTCAGGAGGAGTCGAACTTCCTCCTCGACGGTGACCTGTTCCCTGCGGCTCAACTGGTCCATGCGGCGGCTGAAGAGCTTTTGAGACTGGGTTTCGGCCGCATCGACGCCCAGGGTGTGCAGGTATTCTGCGGCAAAATCGGGTCCGAGGTAGGCCCCGTGTCCCCATATGGAGCCGTTTTCCATCAGTCCATATTTCAGAAACACTTCTTGGCCCGCCATGATATCCTGTCCGGTGAGCAAGGTTTCCCCGGAATCGGAGACAACTTTATCCGGAATGGGCGGAGCGTCCCGGTAGGCGAGCACAGCCACAAGAATCAAGACGGCAAATCCGATCAACATCGTAATAATGACCGCTCGCCGCCACCAGGGCGACAGTTGTTCCACAATTTTTATTTCGGGCGCCATTCTTCCCCCTGTCATTTATTACAAACGATTGGTGGTCCATGCGAAGCGATTGAAAAAACCCTTTTGCACTCGCAGCCACCCCTTATGGGATGGTTGCAGGCGTTTAAACATGGGATTCCCTGTTGTGCGCAAATCCTCTACACACAGCATTCCAGTTGGCGGGGAAAGTTTGTGAGAACTATTGGTCCATCCGTTCCGACTACCACGGTATCTTCATCTCGAATCCCCCACGGTCCCGTGTAAAGACCGCAATTGCCCACCGCAATCACAACATTGGCAACAAGAGGGGCAGGTGCTTTCTCACCGTGAAAAAAAGCGTGTCCGGCCGGGAGAGGGGATTCCTCAAACTCGATGCCCAAGCCATGAATAGGAGGCCCAAAGATGTGTGCACCGTGTCCCGCCTCTTCGAAGACCCCGTGCATCGTTTGCTCGAGATCCTGCATTCCAACTCCGGCCTTGATTTTGCCAACGGTGGTCTCCAGAGCTTTTACATACAGGTCATAGGCAGTCTGCTGCTCAGCCGTTGGCTTGCCCACGCAGACCGTTCGCCCCATGTCCGCGCTGTAGCCATTTACAACCGGATGAAGGTCGATTACCACGAGATCACCGGTCTGCAGTCTTCGCAGAGTAGGTACTCCGTGAGCTATACTGGTACGCGGTCCGGAGGCTACATAACTGCGATAGAAGTCCACCGCACCTGCCTGGCGCATGGCATACTCGGCCTCAGCAGCTACCTGGTTCTCCGTTGCTCCGGGTTTGATGGACTTTACTGCCGCCCTCATTCCCACCTCAGCCACTTTTGCCGCTGCCCGAATCCGCTCTATTTCATCATCATCTTTTACCAAACGCAGTTCCGACATAATAGGCGTGCAGTCCTTGGTTGCCACAGCTACAGGCTTGGCATGGGGATGAGTGAGCATACCCATCCTGGGTTGGGGGAGAAAAGCATATTCCAATCCCACCGTACCTTGCCGAATTCCGAAATGCCCAAAATAGTGAGCTATGGAGTGAATCATGCCCACTTCATCCTCAAACCCTACGACATGATCAAAATGCGCCAGTGATTTGACGTCCTCCAGATCGGTCTGAGGCAAACCCAATGCAACTTTCCCTCCAAGGGTCACCATGGCATACGCACAAAGACGCCCATCCCCGGTGAGATAGAACATGTTGGCGGGCTTGGTGAGAATGATGGCATCCATTCCGTGCTTCATCATCAATTCAACGGCCCGTCCGACTCTTTCTTCATAGACTGACATGGGATTAGTCCTATTTCTGAGTCATGCCCCCTCAATGAGGGCATACAGTTATATCCGGCAGTACCCCATCCTCTGCATTTGCAGCGATAACCGCCTCACATGAATCTGTTCTTCTTTGAGTAACAGGTTGATGACGTCTCGATCCCGTCCTTCACAGGTCGCCTCCTGCATACCCAGGAAAAAGATCACGGAATCCTTCTCAAACTGCAGAGCCAACCTGAGAGCATCCTGTGCGTCTTTGATCTGATCCAACTGGACGTTCAAAGCACCACAAGATCTGAATACGTGCTGATCGGCCATGGCCTTGACATACACTTCCAGTTCATTCTCGGAATCGGCTACCGTGGGTGATTTGATATCCGAGGGCAATCCGGCTGTGAGGTTTGCGATTTTGTTCTTGTGCTCCACTTCTTCCCGCGCAAGGTCGGCAAAGAGTTTTTGCACTTCCGGATTCTGGACGATGTTTTGTGCTTTCTCGTAAAAGGCTCTACCATTTTCCTTAATTTCGATGGCAACTTGAAAAACCTCTGCTGCATTGAAGCAAAAAATCATGAGGCATGCCTCCTTCCTAAAAACATGAGCACTTCTGTCCAATAGCTACGTTGCCAAGATTATGACAACCAACCATCGATCACTGCTTTTCAAAATCACTCTTTGGCGCCCCACAGGTTGGGCACACCCAGTCATCGGGCAAATCCTCGAACCTGGTTCCCGGCGCAACACCATTTCCTGGATCACCTGTTGCTGGGTCGTAAACGTAATCACAAATCGTACATACGTACTTGTCCATGCCAGGATCTCCTTTCAGTCTCAGGCAGTTGTGAGCTTTTCATTCCTGCCATTTGCCTTCAGCTGCTACGGGTTACTTATGATGCATGCCATGGGCTTCGCCTCCCTCGGAAGCATGATGTGGGGTTGGCCCCATTGTCCAGACCAAAGTTAAAGAAAATTAAGGTGGTCCTATTCCGAGAACCTATCCTTTTTTGTAACAAAATCGTGCTATATTCACTTCGCCCACCCGGAGGATAAGGCAACGCTGGGGAGCGACCT
>JAJFVB010000068.1 GCA_021372055.1 Desulfobacteraceae bacterium
GCAACCGCGCGATCAGTTCCAGGCACTGCTGTTCCCGCGCGCCGGGCAGGTCCAGAAGGTCCAGTTCGTGTTCTTCTTCAAAGCGGTTCTGCAAAAGGGCCTGCAGGCGCTTCCGGACATACCATCTGAGGACAAGAATCACGCAAATGGTCGCAAGGGTGAGCAGGATGAAAAAAGCGCTCACCCAATGATTCTTCACCAGTTCGACGAATGTCTGCAGGCCGATTTCATCCATGAGTCTCTCAGAATGGAGCGGAGGAGTCCTGCGCCTGTTCCGGCGCGCCCTCGCCCCCGTCAATCCACTTCTGGAGCTGTGGAAGAATGTCCGTGTCCCATCCCGGAGTGAGCCTGTCGGAGAGGAACCGCAGGTACAGCGCATCCACTGTGTTGAAGACTTCCTCGATGAAATACATCTTCTCAAGGAACCTGCCGTCGGGATCTTCCTGACCGTAATCCGGGAGCTGCTTGGGGGTCTTGAGCCCCTTCATAGCCCAAAGGGAGCTGTCCATGGTCAGCATGTACTCGTTTTCGCCGACCTCGATAAAAAGCTGCAGCTCCTCGACCACTTTGCCCTGCCTAAGCGCCGTGCGGGCCTCGTGGAGAAAGTTCGCCTGCGATGTGCAGATCACGCGCTCCTTGCCGTCGCTCGGAAGCACCAGGACCATGCGTTCGCCGAGGTGGATATTCGCCACCTTATCGCCTGCCTCGATCGTTCCGCCCATCTTCTCGATGAAGTACCAGAGCCAGGTCAGGAAATCGAAGCCGAGAAACCGCCCCTCGGAAAGCGCCGTGGGCGACTGGGGCGAAACCATCGAGCCGAGCACGTCCTTCTGGGCCGGCGTGAGCGGAAGCGCGTTGAGCGCCCAGTGGATATGATAGAGCGGCTGGGGATAGAGGCGGAAGTGCTTTTCGAAAAATTCAAGAAAAGCGTCGAGCATCTTGGTGCCGGTCGTGCCGAATATAAGCCAGTTATGGGCGGGGTTCCAGACCACCTCCGATGCGCTCGGCTGGGGCAGAGCGCGGCTCAAAAGATATTCCTGCATGCGTTCCTGGATTTCGAGCTTCTCGGATCTCGCGGGCCACTTCCCCTCGTTTTCGTCGCGGTATTTCTGCACTTCCTGACGCACAAACTGCTTGAGCACGAGGGACGGGACCTTGCGCTGGTCCACTCTGAAATTAAACGCGACGTATTCCCCCTTCTTGTATGAGCCGTAAGAGAAATCGGGTTCGAAAAAGTCTTCCCAACTCGCGAATCCGGCTGTCTGCGTCTGGTTTTCGTCCGGTTCGGAGAAAATCCCCGCCCGGAGCTTTTCATCGGTATAGGTCCAAAAATCCTCGCCTTGGAGATCGGGAACGTAAAAACGCGTAAAGGTGGCGGAAGGAGTATTTATTCCCATGTAGATCCTCGTCATTTCAATGGAAGTGAACATTGCCCCGGGAGAAGCAACAGACTCTCTTCACCGGGGAGAATTCCCGGACCCGCGTTCATTGCGGAGGGCTCGGCATCGCACTTCCCCCAAAAGCGCAAAGCCGGAATACACCGGCTTTGTGAGCGGACTCCGGAGCATTCCGGACAGTGAGCGAGCGGGCAACTCTCACGTCTATCCAAAACGGTCCTTCAAGTCAAATGATACTTTGTAAACCCCAATTTGGTGATTAAAATCAAAATCTTACAGTTTTTACAATCATTTCGAATTCCTGCACTTCTTCCGGTGTGAGTTCGCGGCGAAGGAGTTTTTTGTTCACAAAAATGGGGCATCTTTCATGAAGGGCCAGCGCCACGGCGTCGCTTGGCCGGGAATCGAAGATCGCGACTTCCCCGTTAATGAGAACGAATATACGCGCATAAAAAGTATTCTCGCGCATTTCGGAAATTTCCATTTTTTCGAAAACCGCTCCCATTCGCTTGAGAATGGAGAGATACAGATCGTGCGTGAGGGGCCTCTTGGGCTCGACAAGGCCCTTTTCTTTTGCGATGGCGGTAATCTCCGCATCACCGACAAACATCAGGAAATATTCCGTATCTTCTTCGGTTCTTTTGAGAATTACCATATTTCCCTGAATTCTGTCGGTTTTTATGAAAACTTCCCCGATTTCGACAAAATCGTTGTTGGACTCCATCGTAGCCTCCCGCTTCTTTCTCCAAGCGCCGCGCGGTCGCAACCGCTTTACTCCGGCGATGTTGGGTAGAGAATTCCCGGATATCACGGACAAATCGCGCACAATTACGGACCGCACGAAAAGACAGCGTACATGAATTCCCGACTAATAAATAAGAATAATATGTATTTAAATCGCATCTACAATTGTGGCAATGGGCCTTGGACCTTTTTCCACCGCGCGGCGAAAAAACCGTCGATGCCATGGTGCTGGGGCCACGAGCGAAAGTAAGGCCCGGATACCATTGTCCGGCAGTTCTCGGGCAGCCGGTCCGCAACGTCTTCCACCACCAGCTCCGAATCGAGTTCGTTAAGATGCTGCGCGACGGATTCGTCTTCGTCCCGGAGAATCGAGCAAGTCGCGTAGACCAGGGTCCCGCCGTTTTTGAGAAAACTCGCCGAATGCGCCAGGAGCTCCTTCTGGAGCTGGGACACGCGGTAGGGATCTTTGATGTGCCGTCGCCACTTGATGTCGGGATTGCGGCGAATTGTCCCGAACCCCGTGCACGGGGCATCCAGCAGGACCCGGTCGAAAAGCCCGATCGTCTCGGGCCGCAGCTGGAGGATGTCTCCGGCAAGGGTGCGGATTATGCCGAGGGACTGCCGTTCGCTGTTGAGGGACAATTCTTCGAGCTTCCAGGCCGACTTGTCCACCGAAAGCACTTCGCCCTCGTTGCCCATGAGCATGGCGATATGGGAGGATTTCACCCCGAATCCGGCACAAAGGTCGAGCACCCGTTCGCCCGGTTGCGGCGAAAGAATGTGCGCGACGAGTTGCGATGCCTCGTCCTGTGTCTGTATTTCCCCGTTACGGAACGCTTCGGTCCGCGTGATATCCTTTCTCGGCGCGTGAGCGCGGAGGGCGAGCGGCAGCAAAGGCGACGGCTCCGTCTCGATTGCTTCGGCGTGCAGGGAGGCGGCGACTCTTTCCGGATCCGTCTTCATGAAATTCACCCGCAAGACCGCGGGAGCGACCCGGTTGTTGGCTTCGCAAAAGGCCAGAGTCTCTTCGACACCCATTTGCGCGATGCACTTCTGCACAAGCCAAAGGGGATGTGCGGTCGTAACGGAAATATGGAGCGCCGGGTCTTTCAGAGGATCGGGCCGGTTCCAGTTCGAACCCCGCCGGACGGCTTCGCGCAAAAGGCCGTTAATGAACCGGATCAGGTGGGGAGGCTGGCAGGTTTTCGCGATGTTTACCGTTTCGTTCACGGCGGCATGCGCGGGGACGCGATCGAGAAAGAATACCTGGTAGAGGCCCATGCGGAGCAGAATGCGCACCGATGGAGCGATCTTGTCGGGCTTTGTCCTGCTCAGAGCGTCAATGTGCCAGTCCAGGCGTCCCTGCCAGCGCACGATTCCGTAGACGAGTTCGGTCATCAGCGCGCGGTCCCGTTCCTCAAGGCCGGAGTGACGCTCCAGAACCGTCCGGATCATGCGGTCGGGGTGGGAGGCTTTCTGCTCGATGTGGAGCAAAATCTGATAAGCAAGGATTCGCGGGTTGACCATTTCACCCTTGTCTGAGCGAGCAGAATTCCTTGAGAACGGATTCGACCCGGTCGATCGCGACCTGGGTGTTGAGGCAAGGTCCGAAGGGGCGCTCGTTGAATATGCCGTAGACGGGAAGCGGCGTGGTGTCCTGAATTCCGCTCGTCAGATCCCGTTCGCACGCCACGGCGATGATGAGATCGGGTCTGCGATCGATGACGATGCGCCGCGCCACTGTGCCGCCCGTGGCAACGGCAAGGCTCACGCCGTACTGTTCCGAGAGCGTAAGCAGATCCTTTATGCGGCATTTGCCGCATCTCTTGCAGTTCTCTACGCGGTGGGTGATTTTTACCTGGCAGTCGCTGTCCTGGAGGCAATGAGGCATCAGGAGCAGGATGGTACGCGGTGGGCTGCCGTTGCGGCAGTGCGCGAGTACGAGTTCGTTATTTACGGCGACGAAGGCGTGCTGCACTTCTTCGCGGCGAAAACCGGCAAGCCTGCCCACAACGATCAGGACGGGCAGGAGCACCTTCATCGCCACGCTCCGCAGTTTCCGGGAAAACGGAACGTCGTGTCCGACGGCAACCACGATGGCCAGAAGTCCCAGGCTGCCGAGAAGAGCCAGTCCGAAAATCGCGCTCAGCGCACCCATCAGGAACGGCAAATGGGGCGAAATTCTTCCGTATCCGTAATAGGGAACGATGTAGAGCAACAGGAGCAGAACGGAGGAAAGAACTCCGAACAGGGCCAGTAAGGCGATGAAAAGCCGTCTTTCCGACTGCCCCGGCTTGTGCACATAGTCCGAGAATGCGCTGCCCGATGGTGTGCTGTTCTGTTTTTCCACGGAATTCTATTCCAACAATGTCCCGGCGGGTATGGAGCGACCGCATGCGAACTCGCCCGCGCACATTCGCCTCTGGCCTTCCATGTGAACTTCGCCGATGGAAATCGCCTGCCGGTCTCCGCATGTGATGATGAGGCCGGATTCGGAAACGCCCGCCACCTGCCCCGGTTCACCGGTTCCGGTCCAGGGAAAGGGGGCCGCGCTGAAGCATTTGACCCGTTTGCCCGAAAGATGGAAGTACGCGCCGGGAACCGGATCGAAAGCCCGTATGGTGTTTATAATATTTTTCGCGGGAAGATGCCAATCAATCCGCATTTCCTTTTTCTCGAGAGGGGGCGCATAGGTTGCCAGACCGTCGTCCTGGTTGCGGGGAGCGATGCTTCCCGCGGCCCATTCCCGAAGCGTTCGAAGGAGCAGATCCGCGCCGACTTCTGATAGCCTGTCGTGAACGGATCGGAAATTCTCGCGGGGGTCGATCCGGACCTCCTGCTGCGAGAGCACCGGTCCGGTGTCCATGCCCGCATCGAGGAGCATAATGGAAACCCCGGTCCGTTCCCGGCCGTCGAGGATGGCGCGCTGAATTGGAGCGGCTCCGCGATACTGCGGCAGAAGAGAACCGTGCACATTCAGCGTTCCCAGCGCGAAGAGATCGAGGAAAGACTGGGGAAGAATCTGTCCGAAGGCGACAACGACGGCGCACGCCGCGTTGCGGGAGCGAATCCGTTCCAGAACTTCAGGGCCCCTCACCCGCTCGGGCTGATAGACGGGAATTCCCGTTTCCTCCGCCAAGATTTTGACTGCAGGGCTGGAGATTTTCCTCCCCCGCCCGCTCGGCCTGTCCGGTTGCGTGACGACCAGCCGGACAGGAGCCCCCGCCTCGATAAGTTTCCGCAGGGATGGCACGGCAAAATCGGGAGTCCCGAGGAATATGATGCCCGGGAGCGGAAGGTCTATTCCTTCGCCTCTTTGTGCTTCTTTTTCCATTTTCGTTTGAAAATGTCCAATGCGACCGGGCCGATCCGATCTATGAAAAGTTTCCCGTCCAGGTGGTCTATCTCGTGTTGGAGAGCAATCGACAGCAGGCCCTGGGCCTGGAACTCGATTTCTTTTCCCTCGCGGTCCTGAGCGCGCACGATTACTTCTTCGTGCCTCTTCACGTTCGCCCAGAAATCGGGCAGGCTCAGGCAGCCTTCCTCGTGCACCATTTCGCCGCGGCCGTCCACCAGCTCCGGGTTTATGAGCACCAGCAGGCCCGGATTGTCCTCTTCTAACTGGAGGTCGATGATAAGCAGCCTCAGAGAGCGTCCGACCTGATTGGCGGCAAGCCCTATGCCGGGCGCGTTGTACAGCGTCTCCGCCATGTCGTCGATCAGGCGCCGGATTTCATCGTCAATGGTTTTCACGTACTCCGTCTTCTGACGTAATACGGGGTCCGGATACGTACAAATTGGGAGAAGGGCCATTCCCGCTCCTTGAGTAAAATAACGAACGCCCGGATAAAGATGAACCGAGCGCGGCCAACGTTTAAAGTACATTATTGTAAGGTTTTGCGACGCTGTTTTCAACCGCTTAGGCCGGTTTCTTCACCGAAGCGGGAAAAGAGGGGTCCCGAAAGAGGAATTTTGCTCCGGAGACTGTATAAAAAGGCCGTTTCTGCCGATCATCATATCAGCACCACATTCCGGGAAAATCGGCGGCGCCATCCCGGGCCTATCGTCAGCTCAAGGATCGAGCGGGCCTGGCGCCATTCCCGGCATGAATTGTGCTATAAAGGCGACGCTCTGCGTCCGTCCGCATGGTACCGGTCATTCCATCCTTGCGCGGCGCTTGGGCTTCAGCCGACTGCTTTGGCGAACGGAAGGAGTACCTCTGGTGCACTATCGCAACGGGCCAATAGAGAGCAATGATGTAAGCATCATAATTCCCGCCAAGAACGAAGAGGCCGGGATCGAGGCCATCATTGAGAGGATCAAGGCGGTAATGGTGCCTCTCGGTCGAGAGTTCGAGATAATAGTCGTCGATGACGGATCGGACGACGCCACGGCGCAAAGGGCAAACGATGCCGGCGCGGTCGTTCTCTGCCATCCCTACAATATCGGCAACGGAGCGGCTATCAAGACGGGGATCAGGTACGCCAGAGGAAGCGCTCTTGTCATGCTCGACGCCGACGGACAGCATCCGCCCGAAGACATTCCGCGGCTTCTCGAACTGTTGGAAAAGTACCATATGGTCGTGGGCGCGCGCGCTCCCGACTCCGAAACCACGCTCCACCGGAGACTGGCGAACAAGTTCTACAACCGATTTGCCTCATACGTCTGCGGCCGCAGGATAGAAGACCTCACCTCGGGATTCCGCGCCGTGAGGGCGGGGGTTGCCAAGGAGTTCATATCGCTTCTCCCGAACACCTTCTCCTACCCGACCACGATCACTCTTGCGACCGTACGCTCCGGCTACAGCCTTGCCTATCTGCCGATCAAAAGTCCGAAGCGCAACGCCGGAACCAAGAGCAAGATAAAGCTTCTCAGCGACGGTTCGCGGTTTCTGCTGATCATATTCAAGATCACTTCGCTCTATTCGCCCTTGAAGATTTTCCTGCCCGCAAGCATCGCCACCTTTTTGACAGGCCTGGGCTACGGTCTCTACAAGATCTTTTTCCTGGACGGTCGCTACGGACCGACCTCCCAGATGCTGATCGTATTTTCGGTTCTCATGTTCCTGATAGGTCTTGTATCCGAGCAGATCTCGCAATTGCGGTTCGACCGCAATATCCCTTTTGCCGGTGAGCGGCAGCGCAGATTCACAATGATCGGGAAAGAGGCCGAAGCGAAGGGAGTGCGCGCGCTTCTGGAAGATGTCGCCAGGGCGTCGCAGCCGACCCGCAAGCATTGATCGCGGGAGCGATGCGAAATACGAGTTTGTAACTCCTGGACTTACGGCTTCATTTCGCATACCATGAATGCGGGAGAGGAGGCTAAACCGGTCCCCGCCGTGCGCCGGTGGTGCAACCGGTGTTCTCCCGAGTCTTTCCGGCGCGTGTTTTGGCCCTGCGTCAACCGAGCCCCATTCCCACGTCCGGGTAATAGCAACGCAATGCGAAAAGCTGTCCAGCTAACCGTCCTTCTGGCATGTGGTTTTTTCCTGTTCTCCTACGCGAGGGACCATTTCTCGGATTTCGAGAAAATCCGGGGGTTTTCCCCCTGGTACGCGACCCTGGCGGCAATGGCCTACGTGGTCACCCTGGTCCTGAACGGCTACCTGCTCAAAGCTCTTACGGTCGGCTTTGGGATTCACCTGAGATTCGCCGAACACTTTTCGATTTCCGTGGTCACCAGTTTCGGAAACTTGTTCCTGCCGATGAAGGGAGGCGCGGGCCTAAGAGCGGTCTACCTCAAGGAGCGCTACGATTTCGACTACGCCTACTTCCTGTCGAGCCTCGCAGGCACTTACCTCATCGCTTTCAACATAAACGCCCTCGCCGGACTGGCGGGCCTGGCGGTCCTGCGCCTGAACGGCGGGAGCTTTCACATTCCGGCAGCGGCGGTCTTCGCGGCGATTTTCGCCGGGACTTTCTGGGCAATCATCGCCCCGCCCGCGAGCCTTCCGTTCATCCCCGTGCGGTGGCTCAGGCTGAGGCTCGAACAGGTCCTGGAGGGCTGGCGGATCATGCGCAGGTCCGGAAAGACCGTCCTGAGCATGTGCGTGCTGGTCGTGTTGAACCTGCTCCTGACTTCCTGGATTACATGGCTCGAGTTCTCGGCTTTCGATATGAAGGACCTTGACGGGTTGGATATCGGGATGCTCCAGGCAATCGTTCTTACGGTTGTCGGCGTGCTCAGCTTTCTCGTGAGCATCACTCCGGCCGGGCTGGGAATTCGCGAGGGCTTTCTGATGCTCAGCGCGGAGCTCGTCCGCATCTCTCCCGCCCATGCGCTTACCGTCTCGCTGCTGGACCGCGCCATCAATTTCC
>JAJFVB010000075.1 GCA_021372055.1 Desulfobacteraceae bacterium
AAAAACAAAAGGGACCGTGGGCGGTGCCGCCCACGGTCCCAGTAGTTCTAAAGCAAACTGGTAGTTAACCGGTCAGGCGCGCACCTCCCTGCCAGATAAACCACCACCAAAAATTTGCTGTCATACAACGATTCATTTCAAATCCTAAAAAGTGTTGTGCGCTGTTTCTAACCATTCGGGAGATTGCTTGTCAAGCAAAATCTTCCTCCAGTCCCGATTATTTCGACCCGGAAAACACATCATCTGAATCTTTTCCAGATCATTCCGTTTACTCCTCTGGATTGCCCATTGTCTCGAACCGGGCTATCCTATATAAGGTGCGGCTTGAGCTTTTCGCCGGATTTTCGGTTCTCCGGAAAATATCGGGCTTGCCCCCCCCGACGCCACGGCCCAAAGCCGGGCAACCATTTTTCCTTGATACAGGTAGACAGTGATGAATTTCTGGGATTCTCTGCCCAAGCCGATCTTTGCCCTTGCTCCTCTTTCGGGAATAACCGACAGCGCATTCCGTCAGATCTGCAAGCAGTTCGGCGCGGACCTCGTCTACAGCGAACTCAGCAGCGCCACCGCGCTCACCTACAACCCGGAACGCACCTTCAGGATTCTGAGGTTCAACCCCGTCGAACGCCCCTACCTCGTGCAGCTCTTCGGGAACAACCCCGAGCATTTCGCAATCGCGGCGCGCCTGGTAACGGAAGGAATCAAACCGGACGGAATCGACATCAATTTCGGGTGTCCCATACACAAGGTCTTCCATCACGGGGCTGGGGCGGCCCTTATGACGGACCTTACGCGGGCATGCGAGGTCATCCAAAGCGTTATCGAAAACACGCACCTTCCCGTTTCCATCAAGGTGCGCACCCGCGTAAACGACATGGACCTCGGGACCTTCCTGGACTCCATCGCCGATCTCGACGTCAAGGCCGTCATGATCCACGGGCGCACCTATGCCCAGGGCTTCTCGGGTCCGGTGGACCATGAGGCGATCCGGGAAGCGCGCGCGCACTTCGGCGGGATAGTCCTCGCAAACGGCGGCATAAAAAACGCCGCGGCCGGACTGGACCTGCTCGACAGGACCACCGCGGACGGCATCGGCATCGCCCGGGGAGCTATGGGAAATCCCTGGATTTTTCAGGAAATAAAGCAGATTCACGGACACGGTGCGCAGGAGGCCAAAAACGTCCTCCAAACGGCTCTGCGACATGCGGAGTTGTCGGTCGGCCTCAAGGGGCATCACGGGGTAATCGAGATGCGCAAGCACCTGTGCTGGTACCTGCGGCACTTGCCGGGATCGAATCTCCAGAGGCGGCGGGCCGTCACGGTCAACAGCCTTGAGGATATCGCCGAACTGCTCGGGACAGCCTGATTTGCGCTAGAGTTTTTCGAGATCGATTTCCGCCCAGACCGGAACATGGTCGCTCGGCGTGTTGGCGCCGCGAAGTTCCATATCCGCCTCACAGGCCACAGAGGCGGCCGCCACCCGTTTGGTCGCCCTTATGTGATCGAGTCGCCAGCCAAGATTTCTCCGAAAGCTCTCCGGCAACCGGTAATCCCAGAAAGTGAACTGCTTTTCCGTCGGGTGGTGTTTCCGGAACAAATCGGCAAATCCCCAGGAACAGACCTCGCCGAGCGCCTCCCGTTCGAGCGGATGGACGCCGACCTTCCCGGCCATCCGCTTTGCGGAAAAGACGTCCATGTCCTCGGGAGCGACGTTGATATCGCCCGCCCAGATCAAGGGATCATCGGGCGTGAACTCGCGCTCGAAAAGGGCTCCGAGTCTCCGGAAAAACAGCAGTTTGTCCTGAAAGGCCGCATGCTCGGGGCTTCTGCCCTGCGGCACATAGGTATTGAAGACCCAGATTCCGTCGATCCTGGCCGCTATCAGGCGCGCTTCCTCATCGGACTGCCCGTCGTTAAAGCCCCTCCGCACCTCGTCGGGGCTTACGCGAGAAACAATCGCCACACCATGGAAGGATTTCTGTCCGCAAACGCTCGATTCATATCCTATTTCGCTCAGCGCCCCGACCGGGAATTCGGGGTCCCGGCACTTGATTTCCTGCAAACAGAGCACGTCGGGCTTCACGCGGTCGAGCCACGAGACAACGACATCCAGGCGGGACCGGATTCCGTTTACATTGAAAGTGGCTATTTTCCAACTCATCGGATCTGGAGCATCTCCTAATGCTGGGGGAAAAAACGGGAACCCGGGGGTTCGGTTGTATTCATTCCTGCGCGATGCTTTGCATACGCTTTTCGGTTGCTATTGCAGCTCTATAAATGTTAGAAAGATCTGATTTACCAAAATCGCACTCCCCTTTTCTTTTGGTGTCCGGCCGTGCCGGATGCAAGGGGCGGAGGCAAAACCAAAAGGAGCTGATTTATGGCAGTTGTCGGAATGAAGCAGTTGCTCGAAGCGGGGGTCCATTTCGGTCACCAGACACGCCGGTGGAATCCCAAGATGAAACCCTACATTTTCGGCGCGCGCAACGGTATCTATATCATAGATCTGCAGCGCACGGTCAGGCTTTTCAATACGGCCTTCCAGTTCGTCGTCGACACCGTTGCGGCCGGCGAAAGCGTCCTCTTTGTGGGCACCAAGCAGCAGGCGCGCGACACCATCCAGGAAGAAGCCGATCGTTGCGGCATGTTTTTCATCAACCACCGCTGGCTCGGCGGCATGCTCACCAACTTCAAGACCATCAAACAGCGCATAGACCGTCTGAAAGAACTGGACGCCATGGTCCAGGACGGCACCATCAACCGTTTCCCCAAGAAGGAAATCCTCGGACTTCAGGCCGAACGCGAAAAGCTTGAAAAGAACCTCGGGGGCATCAAGAAGATGAACCGCCTTCCGGGCGCGCTCTTCGTGGTCGATACCCAGCGTGAGAATATCGGCGTTGCCGAAGCCAACCGGCTCGGAATTCCCGTTGTCGCCGTCGTTGACACGAACTGCGACCCGGACGTAATCGACTATCCGATCCCGGGCAATGACGACGCGATCCGCGCAATCCGCCTCGTGACTTCCAGGGTTGCCGATGCCTGTATCGAAGGCCGCGAAAAGCTCTCCGAAGTCCAGCAGGCCGATGTCGATAAGGGCGCCGATCTCGAGGAAGTCCCTGCCGGCCAGATTCTCGGCCAGGAAAAGGGACCGGTTGTCGAGATCGTAAATCCCGTCAAATCCGAGGAAGAGGAAGCATAGAGCAATCGCGGGAAACGGGTGCGTTTTCCGCCCGGCCCAAATCCTTCCAGATACCGGCTTCGCCCTTCCCGGCTTTTGTCTTTCGGGAACGGCGGACCGGATTGAAATCTCCGATAAAGACTGTTTACGCCCTCAATTGAGCGGGAGACATCTCATATTTCTTGTTTGCTTTGCAGGAGGAAGAAATTGGAAATCACATCAGGAATGGTCAAGGAACTCAGAGAACGAACCAACGTGGGCATGATGGACTGCAAGAAGGCCCTCCAGGAGACCTCCGGGGACATGGAGAAGGCGGTCGACATACTGCGCCAGAGGGGTCTTGCCAAGGCCATGAAGCGCGCCGGCCGCGAAGCCGCCGACGGCATGGTCCACGCCTATATTCATAGCGGCGGAAAGATCGGCGTGCTCGTCGAAGTGAATTGCGAAACCGATTTCGCCGCCAAGAGCGAGGACTTCACCGAATTCGTCAAGAACGTCGCCCTGCAGATCGCCGCGGCCAATCCTCTGGGAATCAGTCCCGAGGACATCCCCCAGGAGACGATCGACAGGGAGCGGGCCATTTATATGGCTCAGGCGCAGGAATCCGGAAAGCCGCAGAACATCCTCGAAAAAATGGTTGACGGAAAGATGCGCAAATTCTACGAAGAAAACACTCTGCTGCAGCAGAAATACATCCGCGATCCCGACAAGACCATCCAGGACTACCTGAACGAACTGATCGCAAGCGTCGGCGAGAAGGTCCAGGTGCGCCGTTTCTGTCGGTATCAGCTTGGGGAATAAGCGGAGAAGCAACGTAACATCCCTGGAGTGAAATCCTGATGAGCAATGAGGGTAAGCCGTTCTACGGCAGAGTGCTGCTAAAGCTGAGCGGAGAGGCACTCATGGGTGCGCTGCCTTACGGCGTCGACACGAACATCCTCCGCGAGGTCGCCTCCGAAATTGCGGAGGTTCACAAACTGGGTACTCAGATGGCACTCGTAATTGGCGGCGGAAACATTTTCCGTGGGGTCTCGACGGCTTCCAAGGGAATGGACCGCTCCACCGCCGATTACATGGGCATGCTGGCTACCGTGATGAACGCCCTTGCCCTGCAGGACGCTCTGGAGAAATGCGGCGTGGCGACACGCGTGCAGACGGCAATCGACATGAAGGAGGTTGCCGAACCTTACATTCGTCGCAGAGCGATCCGGCACCTCGAAAAGGGCCGGATCGTTATTTTTGCCGCGGGGACCGGGCTGCCCTTTTTTACGACGGACACCACGGCGGCCCTTCGAGCGGTCGAAATCGGCGCGGAGGTTCTTCTCAAGGCGACGAAAGTCGACGGGGTCTACGAGAGCGATCCCGAAAAGAACCCGCAGGCAAAGCGTTACGACCGCATAAGCTACTCCGAGGTGTTGAGCCGCAATCTTCGCGTTATGGACGCCACCGCGATTTCTCTTTCCAGGGACCAGAACACGCGCATTGTCGTGTTCAATTTGAGGCAAAAAGGGAATATTTTAAACGTCATTATGGGCAAACCGATCGGCACAGTTGTGGAGGAAATCCATGATGCTTGACGATGTTTATAAGGAACTCAAAGACCGGATGAACAAGGCGGTCGAGACTCTGGAATCCGAATACAAACGGCTTCGCACGGGGCGCGCTTCCGTTTCTCTCGTGGACGGCATCAGGGTGGACTACTACGGCACGCCCACCCCTCTCAGCCAGCTTACCACACTGACAATTCCCGACCCGCGAACCATTATGATACAGCCGTGGGACACTTCGGTGGTGGGAGACATTGAAAAGGCGATCCTGAAATCCGAACTCGGTCTTACCCCGATGAACGACGGCAAGGCCATCCGCATCAACATTCCGCCTCTCACCGCGGAGCGTCGCCGCGACCTGGTCAAGATCGTCAAGAAAAAAGCCGAGGAGTCAAAGGTCGCGGTGCGCAACATCCGGCGAGACATGAACGAGAAGATCAAAGACCTCAAGAAAGACAAGAAAGTCTCCGAGGACGAACAGTTCCGGGCGCAGGACGAGACCCAAAAGATCACCGACGACTACGTGAAGAAAGTCGATGCCGTTTTCAGCGCCAAGGAAAAGGAAATTCTGGAAACCTAGATGTACGACCTCGATATGAAGCGCCTCCCGCGGCACGTCGCCATCATCATGGACGGCAATGGCCGATGGGCCAGGCAGAAGCTCAGGACCCGCATCTTCGGGCATGAAAAGGGAGTTGGCGCGGTACGCAAGATCGTTAGCCGCTGCCGTGAAATTGGAATCCCTTATCTGACGCTTTACGCCTTTTCGAAAGAAAACTGGAATCGTCCCGCAAGGGAGGTAAAGGCGCTCTGGAGCTTGCTCGAACGGTTTCTCAAAGCCGAACTTCCCGAGATGATCGAAAAGCAGATCCGCTTTCTCCACCTGGGGGATGTCGAGGGAATTCCGGCATCGGTGCTGCAAATCCTCCGGCAAGCCGAGGAGCAGACGGCGGGCTTCGGGAGGCTCGTTTTGAGCCTGGCGCTGAACTATGGCGGCAGGCAGGAGATCTTGAGGGCCGTACAGCTTCTGGCCGAGGACGTTCGCAACGGCCGGGCAATTCCCTCCGATCTGTCCGGAGACGTCTTTTCCCGTTATCTGTACACGGAAGGATACCCTGATCCCGACCTCGTTATCAGAACGGGCGGGGAAATCCGCGTGAGCAATTTCCTCCTGTGGCAGATCGCCTACGCGGAGCTCTATTTCACGGAAATTTTGTGGCCCGATTTCGCGGAATCGGACTTCATGGAAGCACTCGTAGAATTTCAGAACAGGGAACGCCGATTCGGACGGACGGGCGAGCAGGTAAAATCTGCGGTTCCGGATAGGTCCGCACCCGGTGCAGGAGCCTCCCGAGCGACACGAGGATCGCGGGCTCGGAGCTGAATGAACAAGAGAGTCCGGCCTTTTCGCAATTCGAGGCCGTCATTTGAATCACGGTCAGTCCTAATTCATGCCTGATGCCCAGAAAATGAGTCCTCTTGTCCAACGGTGGGTAACCGGCGTCCTGGTCGCCCTGCCCGTGCTGGCCTTTATCGCTTTTGGGCCCCCGTGGAGTTGGTGGTTCCTGGTAACGCTTTTCGCGACCTTCGGACTTCGCGAGATGCACGGTCTTCTCTTTCCCGAAGGCGTCCCTGCAAAGTACAAATACCTCTCGACGCTCGTGGGTCTGCTTCTGCCGCTGGCGGCATCTCTTGCGGGCGGCACGGGGCTCAACGTCGCTCTCGCCCTGGCACTCTTCTCGGCCCTTTTCCTTATGCTGGCGACCTCCCCTCTCCGCTCGGAGGACATTGCCTGCATTTCCCTTCTCTGTCTTGGCTGGCTCTATGTTCCCTATCTTCTGTCCTTTGCGCTTCTGATCGGGACTGCTCCAGCCGGAAGGATCTGGATCGTTTTCGTCCTGGTTGTCATCATTGCCGGGGACTCCGGGGCGTATCACACCGGGCTTCATTGCGGACGCCGAAAGCTCTACGAACTGGTCAGTCCGAAAAAGACGATCGAGGGGGCTATCGGGGGGTTCGCATCCAGCGTTATTGCCGGAACCCTGTTCGGGCTGATTTTGCTTCCGACTTCAACTTTCGCCTCACTCATCGTCTTCAGCAGCATAGTTGCCGTAACCGGCCAGATCGGCGACTTGTTCGAATCCATGATCAAACGCAATTGCGGCAAAAAGGACTCGGGTTCCCTGCTGCCGGGTCACGGCGGCGTGCTCGACAGGCTTGACTCGATGCTTTTTGCCTTTCCCGTTTTGTGGGCGCTTCTGAACGCGGTGGGCCTGGATCGTTGATCCGCGGCCTCTCCTAATTGCACCCGGATCGGCTTTCCGCCGCATCCTGCTCCGCCACTGGATTTTTGCGCAGTTTGCGGCTATCCTGATTGGAATCAAAACTACGGTCGTGAATACAATGAAAAAGAAGAAGATTGCAATATTGGGAAGTACCGGATCTATCGGCAAGAGCACGCTTGAGGTTGTCCGGCAGTTTCCCGGTTTGTTCGAGATTGTCGCGCTCGGCGCCGGCTCCAATGCGGCTCTATTAAGGGAACAGATCGCGGAGTTCCACCCGGCCCTGGTAGCTGTCATGAGCGATGAGGTCGCGGAAAGCCTGCGCAGGCTCCTTTCCGGTTCGCAACATTCCGGTCTCGAAATCCTGACGGCCCAGGAAGGCTACTGCCGAATAGCCGCGCACCCCGATGCCGACACTCTGGTCGCCGCCATGGTGGGCGCGGTCGGGCTCGTCCCAACGCTTGCCGCTATCGAGGCAGGCAAAGATATCGCCCTGGCCAACAAAGAGACTCTTGTCATCGCCGGTGAAATCGTAATGCAGGCGGCAGCCGAAAAGAACGTCCGGGTTCTGCCGGTAGACAGCGAACACAGCGCGATCTTTCAGGCGCTTCAGGGCAATCACAGGGAAGCTCTCGACAAGATTCTCCTGACCGCTTCCGGAGGGCCGTTTTTTTTCAAATCCGCAGATGAACTCCGGTCGGTTACTCCCGAAGCCGCCCTGCAACATCCCAACTGGTCGATGGGACGCAAGATCACCATCGATTCGGCCACGCTCATGAACAAGGGGCTTGAAGTCATAGAGGCGCGCTGGCTTTTTAACGTGCCGGCCGAACGCATATCTGTCCATATCCACCCGGAGAGCATCGTCCACTCCATGGTCGAATACGTCGACGGTTCCGTCATCGCACAGATGGGAATCCCGGATATGAAAATCCCGATAGCCTACGCCCTGGCTTTCCCCGAGCGGCTTCCCCTCGCGAGTCCGAGGCTCGATCTTTTCCGGCTTCAGAAACTCTCTTTCTATCCTCCCGATGTGAAGAGATTCCCCTGCCTGAGGCTTGCCTTCGAAGCCTGCCGGGCGGGCGCCTCGATGCCTGCGGTCATGAACGCGGCAAATGAAATCGCTGTGAACGCATTTCTTGATAAAAAGGTTGGCTTTACCGATATACCGATTATCATCGAAGAAGTGATGACGGCTCACGATCCCGTCCGTGAACTCGACCTCGAGGCCATACTCCGGACCGACGAATGGGCTCGTAGCGAAGCGAGCGAAATAATCGCGCGATCGGACAAAAGAAAAGGCTAAATCCGGAATTCGAGATTATATTTCAGAGAGAATAATCCACGTCAAAGCGAGGACAAAGCGTTGCTGACAACGATCATATCTTTTATTGTGGTACTTGGGGTTCTGATCTTCGTTCATGAGCTCGGCCATTTCCTTGTGGCGAAGCGCAGCGGGGTAACCGTGCTCCGTTTTTCGCTGGGATTCGGACCCAAAATAGTCTCCGTTACGCGAGGCGGCACCGAATACCGACTGTCGATGGTCCCCCTCGGCGGCTATGTAAAGATGCTCGGCGAGGACCCCGACGATGAACTGCCGCCGGAAAAGCTGCCCGGGGCTTTTGGGGAACAATCGGTCTGGAAGCGCCTGGCGATCGTTTTTGCCGGCCCTTTTTCGAATTTTCTCCTGGCGATCGTCATTTTCACCTTCTTGTTTGCGTTCTCGGGACTGCGCGAGCGCACGCCCGAAATCGGCTCGGTAAGCCCCGGATCTCCAGCGGAACAGGCCGGTCTCCAGCCCGCCGACAGGGTCCTCTCCATTAACGGCAACCCCATAAACACGTGGGAGGCTCTCTCCGAGGGCATCGAAAAATTCGGCCAGGGTCCTCTGGTCATAAAGCTGCAGCGAAACGAGCAGCAAGTCGAAGTCACGGTCACGCCGAAAGTAAACGAGGTGACAAACCTTTTCGGCGAAAAGATCAAACGACCTCTTATCGGTATCATCGCCTCCGAAAAATACTCGGTTACAAAGGTCAGCCCGCTCGCCGCCGGCTACTATGCGGTCGTACAGACCTGGGAGTACAGCAAGCTTTTCGCTCTCACCGTGGTGAAGCTCATTCAGAGGGTTGTCCCGCTCCAGTCCCTCGGAGGCCCGATCCTGATCGCCCAGATGGCCGGCCAGCAGGCGCAGGAGGGCATGCTCAATCTGATAAACTTCATTGCGCTCATCAGCGTAAACCTGGCAGTCCTGAACCTGCTTCCGATCCCCGTGCTCGACGGCGGACACATATTCTTCTTTCTGATCGAAGCCGTTATCGGCAGGCCCATATCTCTCAAGAAGATCGAATTTGCCCAGAAGGTAGGTCTGGTCGTCCTTCTGGCGCTCATGGTCGTGGTCTTCTACAACGATATAGTGAGGCTGCTACCGCCGGGCACGAAACCCGATTTCCTGCCCTGAGAGGAGACGGCCCGGGGGGGCTGCCTTCGTTACTCGAAATGGACGTTTTATGAAAGCGCCTCACCATGCGGCGCTTTCATTTTTGGAAGTCACGGATATTTTTGCATGAAGATACTGGCGGCAGACACCTCAACGATGGCCGGAAGCGTTGCTCTGCTCGAAGGCGAAACCCTCGTTGCCGAATGGACGCTCAGGTCGGCGCAGACCCATACCCGCCGTCTCCTTAAGACGATCGATTTCCTGCTGTCCGAAGCGGGTTGGGATCTTAAAAGCATCGATGGCTTCGCCGTTTCGAGCGGACCGGGGAGCTTCACCGGTCTTCGAATCGGCATGGCCACAATCAAGATGCTCGCATGGACCGGCCGCAAGCTCTATGCCGCGGTGCCCTCGCTTGATGCCCTGGCCTATCCCTTCAGCTTCGCGACCACCCCGGTCTGTCCCCTCATCGACGCGCGCAAGGGCGAGGTCTATTACGCGCTCTATCAGCCGGACGGGAAAGGCAACCTCTCGATGACGAAGCCCTATTCCGGCATCCCTCCGGCATCTCTGGCAGAACATATCGCGGGTCCGGCAATCTTCTGCGGCGACGGCTGGCTCGCATTCAGACGGGAAATCAGGGACTCTTTCGGACCTCTGGCCCTGGAACCGCCCCCATTGTTTCACGTCATCCGTGCCGCCTGCATCGGCGAGATTGCGGCAAAACAGTTTGCCACCGGCCGGCCGGATAATCCGGAAGCAAGCATCCCCCTTTATGTCAGGCCCTCCGAAGCCGAGATTCGCTATCCTGACCTCGCAAAGAGAAGCAGTGGAAAACCGCAGATTATTTAATTCAGGCAAACTGAGAAAGTTTATCAGGCGCCACTGCGGCCCATCGAGGACAAGCACCCTGAAGCACCTGTGCGATCCTCACTTTCCCCTCTATTTCCTCTTTCGAAATCTTGGATGGCTTGAACGCGAGAAATGGTGGCGGGAGCTTGGACCGCGCGCACGGAAAGTACATATGAACCGGCTTCTGCGCGAGCGAATCCTGATCTTTGCCGAGGTAAAGGCATGGAGGCGGCCGCAGAGCGCATCGGAGCGGCGCGAGGCTTTCAGGTTGAAGAGCCTTCAGCCGCCCGAATACTGCAACAAATGCGGCCTTTGCTGTGAAGTCGCAAGCGGCATCGCCGATTTTCCCTTCCCCTCGGGACTTCCCGAGCGCTGGAAGGAGATCTTCGCCCAAGGCTTGGGCCGAGGCCACCGCTTCTGTCCGTTTCTCTGGGAAAACAACGGTGAAGGCGGCAGCCTCTGTTCCATTTACCCGTGGCGATCCAACCCGTGTCGATTGTTCGACATCGAGGAATGTGACTTTTTCTGGAAATCCCCCGAACCCGAAGAGATCTCCGATGACAGAAAGCTTCTCCTAATTGGGAGATGCCTGTCCCATCTGATTAATACCGGAAAGCTGCCACTGAGTTCCGCCAATGTCGCGGCAAAAGGTCCAAAACTCCTGAAATTTAACCGGGTTTAGCTTGTCGCCGCTCACAACCTCACCCGTTTGGTCGTTCACGGTGTAGTCGAGCAGATTTGCGGTAAAGAGCACCGTAATGTAGTCCTGGCCCGACTCCTGCCACGCTTCGCTTGGCTCGACCTTTCTTACGGCAATGTTTTCGAGACGGTTGGTCTGCCCCTGCTGCTTCATCTTCGAGAACTCACTCAGGAAATAAGCGGTCATCTCGGGACTGAGCAACTGCTCGGCGCCGGACAGGTTCCGGTTCATCCAGGCAGCCTGGATGCGGAAAAACATGTCTTCCACGGTTTCCTTGAAGGTCTCCACGTTAAAAGACGCATCATACCTTCGGATCTCATCGAGCCCTCGTTCCAGCTCATCCGGCTCAGGCGGCGCGTATGCGGGCTGCCCGAAATACTGTTGCTGCTGCCCCGCCGAAGTATCTTCATAATATGAGGCCTGTTGCTCGGCCCTGCGCCTTCTAAACCATTTCATTCCGAAGTATATCAGGGCACCGATTACGATAATCTCGAAAAGGCTGATTCCCGACCCGCCAAAGCCGCCCCCGGAGGAACTTGCATGCCCGAATCCGCCGAAAAGCATGCTGCCAAGAAACCCGCCGGCAAGGCCGCCGGCAACTCCCGACCAAAACGGACTTCTAGTCGCACCTACTCCGGGTGTTGAATATCCGGGAGTCCCCGTATTGGGCCGAATTCCAGGGGAAGGCGACGGCGACGGTCTTGGCGAGGGCGTGCTCGGTGCGGAAAAACTCCTGCCACCTCGGCTTCCCGACGAACTGCCGCCTCCCGCTCTCGCCCACGCGCTTCCTTCAAGGGCCATGCCCACAGCAAAAAACAAGGCAAGCGCAATAACAAGGGCGGATAATGCCCCTCCTTTTTTCCTCATCGAAAGAACTCCTTCGCAATAAGAATCCACTGCTTTGGACCATTGCGGCATGAACCGCATCCACTCTCTGCATGTCACCTTACAAATATAGCAAAAATTAAGTGAGGAAACAATCCATCGGAACAGCGGAGCCATCGCGGTGCGCGACAATAAGCGTCCCATTTCAAAAATGCCACGGAACAAAAAACCCCTTACCGGAGGTCCGGCAAGGGGTTTTATTGAAACGGATGAGGCGGCGGCGTCCTACTCTCCCACGCAGTTTGCCCACGCAGTACCATCGGCGCAGAGGAGCTTAACGACCGTGTTCGGGATGGGTACG
>JAJFVB010000101.1 GCA_021372055.1 Desulfobacteraceae bacterium
AGGTCGCTCCCCAGCGTTGCCTTATCCTCCGGGTGGGCGAAGTGAATATAGCACGATTTTGTTACAAAAAAGGATAGGTTCTCGGAATAGGACCACCTTAATTTTCTTTAACTTTGGTCTGGACAATGGGGCCAACCCCACTTAGACCGTGGGGAACCTGCTCTCCAGACCCACACGCAGTTGCGCTGCTCATTTTGGCGCGGGGGAAATCAATTCCCCCGCTCTTTCCCATTCATTCTATCTTACGCAATTTTGTATTACGGCTTCTCTCCTGCGGGCATCGCCCCGAGCGCTGCTATCATAGATAACAACGCCCCCCTGTTCTCCATGATGCGAACCGTATACGGCTTCGTGGGATTATAGGAAATCGTTCCAATTTCTAGATCAAGGCAGGCTGTCTGTTTGATATTCAACGAATATACAATAAGGACAACATAATAAATCTTGTATATTGTATATAATATATCAGATACAATGTAACAAATTTCTACAAAATGAATTATATTCAATAATATCCACATGATACATCGCATCTTGTATGTGAAATTTTTAATATCTCAATCCCCGCCGCCATAAATAATATCTATTTATTAATTTCTAAGTATTCGGACTAACAATATAATACGTTTTATTATAATAATTATAACATTTTGTCCATTGACACAAGAAGATGCAAAATTTAGGTTGGCTCCAAGCGGCAAAAATAGCATGTTCTAAAACAACAAAGCATAGGTATAAAAAGACAGGCATATATGTATACCTTGTTTATAGGAGGCCAGCTTGCAAAATCTGGGATGGATTGATTTTTCTGATAGTAAATGCATTATGTTAATATCACAATCTTGTTTCATAATGCCTTGTAAGGATGGCCGCCCCCAAAACCAGATTCCCCCGTACCACGCAATCGGTACGTCGCCAAGCGGGTGCTCGGCATTGTCGCCGGTCGACGTGCGGAGCGCCCGCCCCTGCTCCCTTTCCGGCAGGAGAGCGCACGGGGGTTGTGGTAAAAAAATAAAGAGGGTTTCTTAGAGGGAGCCGGCGGCCCGACCGCCCAGTCCATACAACATCATAATCCGCAAGCGGTGCCATGGATACGGGGAGACAGTTTTGGACGAGATGAAGAAAATGTCGGGCAAGAGGAAGGCCAAAATCGAGGTCGAACAACTGACCAAGAGTTTCGGGGACTTGCTGGTCCTGAATGATATTTCCTTCGATGTGAAGGAGGGAGAGTTTTTGAGCATCGTGGGCCCGACAGGGTGCGGGAAGACGACCTTTCTGAACACCCTCTCCACCCTCATGCCCCCGACCAGGGGGCGGATCCTGATCGACGGGGAACCCGCGGACCCGAAGAAGCATAACATCTCTTTCGTGTTCCAGGAGCCGACCTGCATGCCCTGGAGGACGGTGAAGGAAAACGTGGCCTACGGGATGGAGACGAAAAAGTTCCCGAAAAAAAAGGCCGAGGAACGGCTCAAGTACATCCTGGGGCTTGTGGGGCTCACCGATACGGAAAACCTGTACCCGAACCAGGTCTCGGCCAGTATGGAGCAGCGCATAGCCGTGGCGCGCGCCTTCGCGGTGGACCCGGATCTGCTTCTGATGGACGAGCCTTACGGGCAACTTGACGTGAAGCTCCGCTACTACCTGGAAGACGAACTGGTTCGGCTGTGGAAGGCCCTTAACGCGACGGTCGTCTTCGTTACGCACAATATCGAGGAGGCGGTCTACGTGGCGGAAAGAATCCTCGTCTTGAGCAACAAGCCCACGAAGATAAAAGCGGAAGTAAGAGTGGATCTGCCGAGGCCGAGAAGCCTGATCGATCCGGCGTTTGTCGAGATTCGGAAACGGGTAACCGAACTGATCCGCTGGTGGTAGTAACGCGATACGGCCTGCCCGGAAAGATTGCTGACGGCAGGGGAGGAGGTGTAAGAACGGGTTGATGACATAAGGGGAATGACTTGGATGATGGCGGGTCGAGTTCGACCGACTGGTACGACGGATGAGTGCGGAGAAGGAGCGCGAGATGAAAAGATGTACTACTGCCTACATATTGATCCTTAGTGTTCTGCTCGTCTTTACGTGGTTCGCACCGGCATGGGCCGCGGGGAAAACGGTCACGTTCAATACGGCCTGGGAGCCTGAATTTGAAACATTCATTACGTGGTACGCAAAGGAAAAGGGCTGGGACAAGGAAGCCGGCCTGGAATTCAATATCAAGTACTTCGATTCGGGCATGGGCATGATGGAAGCGCTGCCGGCAAAACAGTGGGTAGTCGGCGCCTGCAGCGGGACTCCGGCGACCGTCGGCGCGGCGCGGTACGGAACGAAGATCATTGCCATCGCCAGCGACGAGGGACTCGCGAACGCCGTTTTTGTGCGCCCCGACAGCCCGATCCTCAAGGTGAAGGGCTGGAACCCGAAATTCCCCGAGGTCTACGGCAGTCCTGAAACAGTCAAGGGAAAGACCGTCGTCTGCACGACGGTTACTTCCGGGCACTTTGTTCTCAGCGCTTGGCTGGGCATCTTCGGTCTGAAGGACACCGACATCGTCATCAAGAACATGGATCCCTTTCAGTGCGTGGCGGCCTTCGAATCGGGGATCGGCGACATGGTGAGCCTTTGGGCGCCGCATATGTACACGGGCATTGAAAAAGGGTGGAAGATTGCCGGCAATATCAGAAACTGCGGGGCGAGTATGCCTCTTGTTATAATCGGCGAAACGGAATACCTCGAAAAGAACCCGGAAGTCATAGCGAAATTCCTGAAAGTCTATTTCCGCGGCATCGATATGATGAAGAACACGCCCGTCGAAAAGCTGGTTCCGGAATACCAGAAGTTCATGCTGGATTTCTGCGGCCTGGAGATGAGCGAATCGATGTGCAAAATGGACATCGAAAACCATCCGGTATTCGACCTCCGGGAACAGTTGAAGGTGTTCGACGCATCCAAGGGTGCAAGCACGGTCGAGGGCTGGCAGAAGGGCATCCTTGAATTCTTCACCGCGCAGAAGAAACTGAAGGAAGAAGACGCGAATAAAGTTGTCGGTCCCGATGGACGGCTGAATTTCATCACCGACAAGTATCTGAAGATGCTCGCGAAGTAGCTCACCTTTTGGGACTGGGGGGGGCCCGGGCGGTAAAAGGTTCAGGGTCACCGTGATTTCGCATGATTCGGATGGGGGCGCCCAAATGGTGCCGCCGGCGATGAACTTACCGTGAAAATTGGCCTGCCGGTGCATAGCCGGCCGGCGGGCCATCCAACTCGCGATGCATTCGGGGCGGGAGAGGTAGCATGGCTTACGAAACTGTAAAGGTCGACACACCGCTGGTACTGAGGATATTGCCGGTAGCGAGCGTTGTGGCCTTCTTCGGAATATGGCAGGGGGTAGTGGATTTCGGGATCGTCCCGAATACGATGCTTGCTTCTCCGACCCAGGTGGCGGTTCTTTTCTGGGAGAAGCTCTTTGTTGCGGACCCGGACGGCGCGGTGCTGTCCGTGCATGCCTGGGTGAGTATTCAGGAAGCGTTTACGGGATTTTTTCTCAGCTTGCTGGTCGGCATTCCTCTGGGGCTTATGATGGGCTGGTTCAATGTGGCGGAAGGTCTTGCGCGGCCCATTTTTGAACTCATTCGGCCCATTCCGCCGGTTGCATGGATTCCTCTCACGATTTTCTGGTTCGGTATCGGCATTCCTGGCAAGGTATTCATCATCTGGCTATCCGGGATCGTGCCTTGCGTCATCAACTCGTACGTAGGGGTTCGGATGACCAGTCCGACGCTTATCCAGATGGCGCGGACCTACGGGGCCACGGACTGGGAGATCTTCAAGAAGATCTGCATTCCGTCGGCGCTGCCGATGGTCTTCGGCGCGATGACGATATCCCAGGCCTACTGCTGGACAACGCTGGTGGGTGCCGAGTATCTGGCCGCCGACCAGGGGCTCGGTTACCTGATCACGATGGGCCGCCGCCTCGCTTCGCCGCCGATGGTCGTCCTGGGCATGATTTGCGTGGGTCTCACAGGTGTGGCGATCGGCATTGTTATCGAACGGTTGGAGAAAAAGCTTCTTGCAGGAATCAGGAGATAAGGGCCATGACAACACCAGCGACTACCACTGCGACTTCCAGCATCGCCAATGAGATCCAGAAGCAGGTGAGCGAAAAACGGCCTTTTTCATTGAGCCGTTTTCTGAAGGACCGGCGTTTTCTCTACTGCGTCTCGCTCACTGCTTTTTTCGGCATCTGGAAGTACATAGACTACACCCAAGTCCTGGGGAACGGAATCGCGGCCCCCGACGCCGTCGTGGCCCAGATCTGGAAGCTGGCCAACAAGACGATTGCCGGAAAATCCCTCTGGGGGCACATCTGGGCAAGCACCTACAGGATCATCATCGGATTCAGCATTGCCGCCGTGATCGCCGTTCCCCTGGGAGTCATCATGGCCTTGAACCGGTATGTCAACGCCATCGTCAAGCCGGTCTTCGACCTGATCAAACCCATGCCCCCTTTCGCATGGATCTCCTGTGCCATTCTCTGGTTCGGAATCGACGAACCATCCAAGATATTCATCATAGTGGTAGGGACCTTCGTTCCCTGCCTTCTGAACGCGTATATGGGCATCCGACTCATCGAGCCTCAACTCTACGACGTCATCCGCATGCTCGGCGGAAACCGGAAGGATGAAATTCTCCAGGTCGGCTTCCCGGCGGCGTTCCCCGCAATCTTCGCCGGATTGCAGATATCGCTCAGCTGTGCATGGACCTGCGTGCTTTCGGCCGAGCTGGTGAGTGCGCGCTCGGGACTCGGATTCATCATCATCCAGGGGATGCAGCTTTCCAGGCCCGCCATGGTGCTGGCCGGCATGGTGGTGCTGGCGTTTGTCGCCTGGGCGACGACACTGCTGATAACCGGTTTGGAAAAGAAGCTCTGCCCGTGGAAGCGTGAGGCCGTGCAGATGTAGAGGTGCAGCGGCGCCGTAGAGATCGTGAATCGATACACAGGGGATAAAGCGCAGTGGAAACGAGCCAAGAGTACAAGATCGACTGCCAGCACATCAGCAAGACCTTTGTCCAGAAGGGAACGCAGCGCGTGCACGTGCTGGAGGACATTAGCGTGAATGTAAAGAATAACGAGTTCCTGGTGATCCTGGGTCCGGGCCAGTCGGGCAAGAGCACGCTGTTGCGGATCATTGCGGGCCTTGAAACGCCTTCCGAAGGCAACGTCTACCTGGACGGCAAGGAGGTATCGGGGCCGGGAGCCGACCGCGGGCTGGTGTTCCAGAGCTACATGCTTTTCCCGTGGAAAACGGTCCTGGGGAACGTGGAGCTGGGGCCGAAGCTGCGGGGGATATCGAAAAACGAGCGGCGCGAGGTGGCGCAGCACTATATTGACCTCGTGGGTCTTAAAGGGTTCGAGAACCATTACCCGCACCAGTTGAGCGGAGGCATGAAGCAGCGAGTGGGGATAGCGCGGGCGTATTCGAACAACCCCGAGCTGATGCTTCTCGACGAGCCGTTCGGGCAGCTCGATGCGCAGACGCGCTACTTCATGGAAAAGGAAACGGCGCGGATCTGGGAGACCGAGAAGCGCACGGTTCTCTTCGTGACGAACAATATCGAGGAGGCGATATTCCTTGGGGACCGGATCCTGTCGCTTCAAGGCAAGCTTCCCGGACGGATGCACGCGATGTACGAGGTGCATCTGCCTCGTCCCCGCGAACACACGGAGATGAAGTTTCTCGAACTCAGGCAGAAGATCACCGACGCCTCGGAGTTGACGCTGTAATGGAGGCGAATCGAGAGGCATCTTACTAATCAATTGATATAACTACATAAAGGACTGACAGCCAAAGGAGACTCAGCCTCGGAATGAGAACTGTTCAGCTGTAAGTCATTGAATTCAGGGTTGAGCGATTCCGTTCCGGGCACGGCTTAGGAACGAAGGTCCGGTGTCGTTCCAGACGACGGAGAAAGATCATCCATCCATGCGCAAATTGGGTGGATTTTCGAAGGGGTGGAGTTTGCCCAGGTGACGGGAGAATCGCTCCCGTGGCATGAATGCGCGTCCCTTCAGCAGCAAGGAGACAGAACGAAAGAAACGGAACCATCCCCTAAACGGGGAACTGAAAGAGAGCTTTCCTATCGTTATCGGAAACGAGGAAAAGGTGAGTCCATCCCGGGTTCGAACCCCGCCCGGCAAGCGGAGGCAGGGGAAAATCCGGGCGGGAGTCGATGAAAGGTATGCTGGTCGAATCATGAACGAGGAGAGAAAAGTGAAAGCACTGTGTCTTGGAGCAGCAGGTAAGATATCTCGTGAATCCACCCTGGATCTCGTCGAGCATTCGGACTTCGAAAAAATCACTGTTGGCGATTACAACGAAGAGGCGGGCAGAGAAGTTGTGGCATGGCTCAACGACCCGCGCGTCGACTTCAGGAAGATCAATATCCGCGACAAGGAAGCCACCGTCAGGATCATGAAGGAATACGACCTGGTGATGGACGGAACCACCATATCTCTCAACGACCTGTCCACCGCGTGCATCGCGGAAGCCGGCTGCCACGGCATCAACCTCAACGGCTTTGGGGCTGAATACAAATACGACGCGCTGTTCAAGAAGCACCAGCGCACATGCGTCCCCGGCTTCGGAATGACGCCCGGGACGACCAACATGATGGCCAAGTACGCCGCCGATCAGATGGAGACCGTGGATACGGTGCGCATAAGCCACGGGGCCTACCGCCCGATTGCGTTTTCTGCATCCATCACGGAGACGACCACCACGGAGTACGATCCTCTGTTCACCGGCCGCACCGTTTATGAAAATGGCAAGTTCATCCAGGTGCCGCCGTTCGCGAGGCCCCTCGAGGTGGCACTGCCCGAACCGTACGGAACAAACCCGCAGTACATCATTCCCCATTCGGAGACGGTAACCCTCGCGGAGTACCTGGCGAACAAGAAGGTCAAGCTGATCGAAGTCCGCGGCACCTGGCCTCCCAAGAACATGGCGCTGATCAAAGCGCTCTATGAATGGGGCTTCATGCACAACCCGAAAGTGAATGTCAATGGGGTGGAAATCAACATCATGGACGCCATAGGGGCCTACCTGATGCAGTCGCCCGAGGGGCAGACCACCGATCTTTACGGCTACGCGCTGCACGTGGAAGTGGTGGGGATGCGGGATGGCAAGAAAATCAAGCACACCCTGTGGCACACCCATCCGGCGTCGGACGGTTCCGTGGAAGGCTGGGAAAAACTGCGCGCCTACACCCGCTGCGTCGGTATCCCCATGGGGATCGGGGCTATCCTGATCGCCGAGGGAAAAGTTGCGCGGCATGGCGCCATAATCCCCGAGGTCGCCTTCAACCCGACCGATGTTTTCGATGAACTGGCGAAAAGAGGGATCAAAATCCACGAGAAGATTGAGTCCGCAGAGTAAGGCCGGCAAGACCGGATGATTTTCCGGGTGGGACGCCCTCGCGGGCGTTCCGCCCGACAAAGTCCCGCACCGTCATCCAGTTCCGGGGAGACTGCATGAGGCGGCCGTTTTGGGTTGGATGACAGGGGCAGCGCACTCAGGCTGCACAGACACAGGTGATTTATGAAAATAGCGCTCGTCGTCGGTTCGGCGGTGGCCACGATGAAGGATGAAAAGTTGCACGGGCGCAAGCTTCTGCTTGTGCGCGAGACGGACAATTCCGGCAACCCTTCCGGTTCCACCATGGTTGCCGTGGATACGGTCGGCGCCGGCAAGGGGGACGTTGTGCTCGCCGTCGGGGGATCTTCCGCGCGGCAGACTTTCGACACCCGCGAAGCGCCGGTCGATCTTGCGATCGTGGGAATCATCGACTCCCTGGAAGTGGAAGGCACGGTTACCTTCCGCAAGGGACCCTGAGGGCGCGCTGACGATGTCTGAATGTCGAACGATACTGTCCGCCGGCCTCGATGTCGGCACCACCACCACGCAAATCGTCCTGGCGCGCCTTACCATGCGCGATGAGGCTGGGTACGGACGGATCCCCCGGATTTCGGTCACGGACTGCGAGGTGATTCACCGGAGTCCGGTCGTATTCACGCCGCTCGTGGACCGCGACACGCTCGATACGGCGCGGCTCCTGGAGTTTGCCGGCCGTGAGTACGCAGCCGCGGGAGTAAGGCGCGAGCAGGTGGAGAGCGGCGCCGTCATCGTCACCGGGGAGATGGCGAAAAAACGCAACGCGGACGAACTCCTGCGGGAGCTTTCCGGGCTGGCGGGGGAATTTGTCGTCGGCATAGCCGGTCCGCACCTGGAGAGCCTCATCGCGGGAAGAGGTTCCGGCGCGGCTGCCTGCTCGCGGGAGAACTACGCCACCGTCACCAACGTCGACATCGGCGGAGGCAGCGCGAACGGCGGCGTATTCCGGTCGGGCTCCCTCGTGGCATCCTCCGCGATGAACTACGGCGGACGCATCATGGAGATCGAGCGTTCCACCGGCCGCATCCGGCATATTGCGGAACCCGCCGCGCGCGTTCTGAACGACTGCGGTCTGAACATGAAGGTGGGCGACCGCCCTCCCCTGTCCGACCTGCGGCGCTTTACCGACCGCCTTGCGGATTTGACGGTCGAACTTGTCGAGGGGGGGAGTTCGGCCCTGGCCTCCGCTCTCTACCTGACCCCTCCTTCGCCCGTTTCGGGCAAGGATACCCTGCTGATGTTCTCCGGGGGCGTTGGGTATTATTACTATCATTTTCTGCCCATCCACACGGTGGAGGATGCCGCCATGCATGACGACCTCGGGCCGCTGCTGGCGGAATCGCTGCGACAGCATCCACTTCTCGGTGCCTGGGAGGTACGCGAACCCCGGGAGACTCTGCGCGCCACCGTCCTCGGCGCCGGGACCAGGACCGTAACACTCTCCGGTTCGACCATCTGGGCCGAGCGAAATATCCTGCCCCTCCGCAACGTACCGGTTGTGCGGCCGGTTTTGCCCGACATTCGGAATTTCGAAAAAACGGAAATTGTAAAGATTATCCGGGACGCACTCCTGCGCTCGGACATCGATCCCGCCTCCGCCCCGTTTGCGATCGCCGTCGAAACGGGCGGGCCGCTGGACTATGCGGACCTTTCGCACCTGGCCCGCGAACTTGCCGAATTCGCATCCGTCATGCCCGCGGGAAAACCGCTCATCGTGCTGGTCGACCGGGACTACGCGCGGTGCCTGGGGCAGACACTGAAAGGCCTGGCGCCGGAACGGCCCCTGCTGGCCATTGACCAGGCGCACTTCGACGAAGGCGATTACATCGACATCGGCACGCCGCTCATGGATGGGCGCGTAGTGCCGATGAGCATAAAAACGCTGATTTTCTACCACTGATCCGTTACCGGGGGAACGCATGCTGTTTCGTACCAGACTTCACGGGAAATTATATGAATTTCCTGACATACGCGTCCTCATGGGCAAGGCCAATGAGGAAAAGTCCGGCGACCGCCTGGCGGGCCTGGCCGCGCAGACGGCTACCGAGCGCATCGCCGCAAGGTTTGTACTGGCGGAAGTGCCCCTCTGGCTTTTGCGCGAAAACCCCGCCGTGCCGTATGAAAGCGACGAGGTGACCCGCGTTATCCAGGACGCCGTAAACGAAACTGTGTACAACGAAATCAGGGATTGGACACTGGGCGCATTCCGCGAGTGGCTGCTGGCGGACACGACTGACGGGGAGATGATCCGCCGGGTTTCCGGCGGCCTCACGGCGGAAATGATTGCCGGCGTCGCCAAGCTGATGTCCAACATGGACCTGATCTACGGAGCGGCCAAAATACGGGTCAGCGCGCACTGCAACAACACAATGGGGCTTCCCGGAACCCTTTGCAGCCGCAACCAGCCGAACCATCCGACGGATTCCCCGGAGGGCATCCGCGCCGCGCTCTTCGAGGGCCTCTCCTACGGATCGGGCGATTCGGCCATCGGCATCAACCCCGCGGACGACTCCCCGGCTTCGGTGGCCCGCCTGCTGGATATGAGCTACGGGGTGATCAAAGCCTGGAATATTCCCACGCAAAACTGCATCCTGGCCCACATCGCCACGCAGATGCAATGCCTGCGGGCCGGATCGCCGACGGGCTTGCTCTTTCAATCCATCGCCGGATCCCAGAAGGGGAACGAATCGTTCGGAATATCCGTGGACCTGCTGGATGAAGCCTATGCCCTGGCCCGGAAATACTGCTTTCCCACCGGGCCCAGCTACATGTACTTCGAGACGGGACAAGGATCGGAACTCTCCGCCGATGCGCATCACGGCTGGGACCAGGTGGTCATGGAGGCCAGGTGCTACGGGCTGAGCAAACGCTACAACCCCTACCAGGTCAACTCAGTCGTGGGTTTCATCGGGCCGGAATACCTCTTCAACGCCGCTCAGATCCAGCGCGCCGGTCTCGAAGACCACTTCATGGGAAAGCTGACCGGCGTCCCGATGGGCTGCGACGCCTGCTATACGAATCATGTCAGCGCGGACCAGAACTCCATCGAAAACCTGGCCGTGATGCTCTCGGCCGCGGGCTGCAACTATTTCATGGGGGTCCCCATGGGGGACGACTCCATGCTGGCCTACCAAAGCACTTCTTACCACGATACGGCAACACTGCGTCAACTTTTCAAGCTTCGGCCCGCGCCGGAATTCGAGCGCTGGCTGGAGGATCTCGGTTTGATGAAAGACGGGCGGCTGACCGAAAAAGCCGGCGACCCCTCGTTTTTCCTCAGACGCTGATCCGGAGGTCGATTTCATGGACGACGTTCAAATTGCCCATATCGCCGAAGCCGTTATCCGGGAGATAGCAGCCTCCGGCACCCGACCCGGGGCCGATGTTGTTCCCCCCGGGTCATCGTCCGGAAGGCCGGAGGAAGCGTTCCGCGCCCCCCTTCAAGGGGACCGGGACCGGCCGCTCTCCCCACCGTGGGACGGGCAGGCCGAAACTCCGGCAGTTCCGTCAAGCGGCTTGAGTTCCCGGGCGAAGGGGTACCCGCCCACCCCTTCGCCCGTTGGGCCGCTATCCCGGTCCGTGCCGCCGGAGCCTGTCTGCCCGGCGGCCGTGCCGGGAAAAGCGGTCGGACTCGCGGTGGACCTGCCCGATCCAGCCGCCCCGGAATTCCGCTGCAAGCCGCGGGTGGCCGATCCGGTTCACCCCGAGGGGCTCCAGGCTCTGATTGCGTCGACCACCGCGCGCATCGGAGTGGGGCGTTCCGGCCCCAGGTATGGAACCAAACCCCTGCTGCTCTTCCAGGCCGATCACGCCACAACGCAGGACGCTCTCTTCCGCGAGGTGGACCGGAGGCTTCTCGACGAACTGGGGCTTTTCACGGTGCAGACCCGGATCACGGGCGGGAAGCAGGAATATCTTCTGCGCCCCGACCTGGGCAGGCGGTTGAACGAGGAAGCCGGGCAAATCGTCGGGGAGCGCTGTCCAAAAGGCCGGAACATTCAGGTGGTCGCGGGGGACGGACTGAGCGCAGCGGCCATAGAAGCGAACCTGCCCAAGGTGCTGCCCGTCCTCGAGCAGGGGGCGCGGTCGGCCGGGCTTACCTTCGGCACCCCGTTTTTCGTCAAGTACTGCCGCGTCGGCGTGATGAACGATATCGGAACGCTGCTCGAACCCGACGTTCTGGTTCTCCTTATCGGCGAACGCCCCGGCCTGGGACGCGCGGACAGCATGAGCGCATACCTGGCATACAGGCCGAAAGCCGGGGATACCGATGCCGACCGCGACATGATCTGCAACATTTTCGAAAGAGGCGGCATCAATCCGCTGGAGGCGGGCGCCTTTGTGATTCAGCTCGCGCAACAGATGCTCCAACACCGGGTTTCCGGCGTCGGACGCAAGTCCGGGTGAGAATTTGATGGCCATACTGGATCCTATATTTGCATCGCCGCTGTCCGTGTGGCTGATCCCCAACGTCAACGCGGATTTTTCCGGGAAGCTGGGGCTGAAGCCCGGGCAGCGGTCCATCGGCCTTATAACCGCCGACAACGACGATGCTACCTACGTTTCCATAGACGAGGCAACGAAGAAGGCCGGCGTGGAAGTCGTCTACGCACGCTCATTCTATGCCGGGGCCAGGCATTCCTCGGGTCCTCTTTCGGGCGAGGTCATGGCCGTTCTCGCCGGCCCCGATCCCGAAGAGGTGCGTGCCGGGCTGCAGGCGGCCGTCCATTACCTGAAAAACGAGGCCGTCTGGCACTCCGCAAACGGGGATGGTTCCATCGCCTTCTTCGCCCATCTGGTTTCCCGTACCGGAACGTATCTTTCCAAGGTCTGCGGAACAGCGCCGGGGGCGCCCGTCGCGTACCTGGTGGCGCCGCCCATGGAGGGAATGGTGGCGCTGGATGCCGCCCTGAAGGCGGCCGCCGTCCGCATAGCCTTCCTTACACCGCCTCCCTCCGAAACCAACTACATGGGCGCGATCCTGACGGGAGATCAGTCCGCATGCGAAGCTGCAACGGCTGCCTTCAGGGACGCGGTGCTCGAAGTGGCACGAAAACCATTCAATTTTCAGGAGTAGGAAGATGGATCACGACCTTATGTCGATTCAGGAGGCGCGCGACCTGGCGGTTGCGGTTCGCGCGGCCCAGAAGCAGTTTCTGCACGCGTCCCAGGCCGACGTCGATCGCATCTGCGCGGCGATGGCCGAGGCGGCTCATTCGGCCGCCGGCCTCCTCGGCCGCATGGCCACCGAGGAGACCGGTTTCGGCGTGCCGCAGCACAAGACGCTGAAGAACATGCTCGCTTCCAGGATTTTATGGGAGACCATAAAGGATGTTCCCACAGTGGGCGTGGTCGGAAAGGATCCGGGGAAAAGAACCTGGGACATCGCCTGGCCCATGGGGGTGGTGGCGGGGGTGACGCCGAGCACGAATCCCACCTCGACGATAATATTCAAGATCCTTATCGCGGTGAAGGCGCGCAACGGTATCGTGATCGCTCCGCACCCGTCTGCGGTGAAATGCGGGCTGGAGACGACGAGGATCATGGCGGAGGCGGGCGAGCGGGCGGGCATGCCGAAGGGATTGGTCGCCTGCATGAGCAGGGTCAGCCTGCCGGGAACGCGGGAGTTGATGAAACACAGGGAAATCGACCTGATCGTGGCGACGGGCGGCAGCCAGATGGTTTTGGCCGCGCACTCGGTGGGCAAACCGGCCTACGGGGTGGGCCCGGGAAACGTGCCGGCATACGTGGATCGTTCCGCCAACCTGGCTCGGGCGGCCCGCTACATTGTCGCATCCAAAGCCTTCGACCATTCCACGATCTGCGCCACGGAGCAGGCTGTCGTCGCTGACGCTCCCATCGCGGGGCAACTGGAGAAGCTCATGGCTTCCGAGGGCGCATATTTCCTGGACGACGAGCGGGCCGGACGGATAGCGAAGCTCCTCTTTACGCCCGGACCGCTCATCAATCCCCGGACTGTGGGCAAAAGCCCGCAGCAGCTGGCCGAGATGTGCGGGATCGACGTACCATCCGATGCCCGCATCCTGGTGGCGAAGATGCGCTCAGTCGGGCAGGCGGAGCCGCTTTCGGCGGAAAAGCTCACCACGGTCCTCGGCTGGTATGAGGTCGACGGCTGGAAGGCGGGTTGCGAGCGCTGCATTGAGCTGATCGAGCATGGGGGCCGCGGTCATTCGCTCGTCATCCATGCGGAAGATGAAGAAGTCGTCATGAAGTTCGGCCTGGAGAAGTCGATTTTCCGTATTATCGTGAATTCGCTGGGCTCGCTGGGGGCCACCGGAATGACGACCGGGGTCATGCCCTCGTTTACGCTCAGCCCCGGAGGGGTTGGCGGCGCCATCACGGGCGACAACATAAACGTGCACCACATGTTCAACCTGAAGCGAGTGGCTTACGAGCTCAATCCGCCGCCCACGGCCGCCATGCAGCCGGGGCAGGCCGATTCGGCGCGGGAGGCCGCCGGTTCGGAGAAACCCGCCGCCGAGAAGTCTGCGGGTATAGACGCCGGCCAGGTGGAAGAAATTGTTCAGCGGGTCCTTGCAGCGCTGAAAAAATGAGTGTTCAGGGTTCCATTGCGACGCCGGACGGAGCGCACGCTCACGCCCGCAGCGCCGGAAATTTTTGACTCTTCACCAGTAAAAGGAGTGACACAATGGCTGTAGATGTTGCGATGATCGCGCTCGGAATGGTCGAGACAAAAGGTTTGGTAGGGGCTGTCGAGGCAGCCGACGCCATGGTCAAGGCCGCCAATGTCAAGCTGATCGGAAGCGAGTACATCGGGGGAGGCTTTGTTACCGTGATGGTACGGGGCGACGTGGGAGCGGTGAAGGCCGCGACGGACGCCGGAGCCGCGGCGGCGAAACGCATCGGGGAGCTGGTCTCCGTCCACGTCATTCCGCGCCCTCATTCGGACGTGGAAGTGATTCTGCCGACAGGCCGAAAGGGAGGCCTGTCGGAAAAGTCGGCCTAGGATGGATAACGCGGTCCGGCCGCATGAGGAAAAAACCTGCCAACCGTCCGGAAAACGACGGTGGGCAGGCCGGGGGCAGGAGGCCGAACGGTACGAGTCGGCGTGCCTCCGCCCGGATGTCATGGGCTTTCCGCCGATTGGAACCGGAGGACGGAGATGATCGTAACCGAAAGCGAATTGCGTGAAAAATGGCGCGGCGGAGCCGGGCAACTGCCGGAGTATCCCCCCGGCACGCGGTTCACGGAATCCGCCCTGGATTTCCTCGAGGCGCACGGCCTCGAGATGCGGTGCAAAGCGAGGGAGCCTGCCCCGCGGGGTCCGGCGGAACCCTCCGTATCCGAACCGGCATGGGACAAACCGGGCGATTTCCCGGTGGCCCGGAACGGACCGCCGCCGGCGTGCTGCGAATGTGGGCAGCCGGTGGCATGCAAGCCCGACCACATGACGCAACTCGATGCGTTGAGACTCGCGCCGAAGACAACGCCGCGCCTGAAGTTCCGGGGACAGGTGGACAGCCTGCACGCTCTCGTCATGCTGGCCGCGGCGTGCAGCCGCCGGCGCGGGAAGGAAGGCGCCGCTGCCCGCCTCGATACGCTGGCCGCCTTCTGCCGCGAGATCATGAGCGCGGAATACCATGGCAGGCCGGTGGCGAAGTTGACGCTGGAGGGGAAAAATGAAGACGAACTGCGCGAAATCTCCCACCACCCCGACTCGGCGGGCATGCGGCACATTGTGCCCGGGCCGGAAGACGACGAAGTCCTGCACTGGCTCAACATGGTCCGCACCAGGGTGCGGGAGGTGGAATGCACGGCTCTTGAGGCCATGGTGCCGAGGGACCTGGGTGTTGCCCTCAACCGGCTTTCCTCGGCGGTTTATGTATTGGAACTGTGGTTCAGGGCCGGGCGGCTCGATTGAGAACGCCTTGAGGGAGTATCCATTCTTTCCGGCCTCCGGGCTGTCGAGGCGAAACAGATGAATCCGAATCTGGAAGAACTGCTCGGCCTCACGGATGCCGTCATGGAGCGCGAAGGGGACGGCCGGAGCACGGGCGCGAGCCTGGAGCCGGCTGCCGCCGGGCACAGAGGGCCGTTTCACGTGGGCGTGGACTTGGGTACCGCATACACGGTGCTGATTGTCCTGGACCGCGATTACAGGCCGATTGCCGGCTCCTGCCGGTTCGCTCAGATCGTGCGCGACGGGCTGGTGGTGGATTTTGCCGGCGCGGTGGATCTGCTGCGCAATATGAAGCAGCGGATGGAGGAGCGGCTGGGGACCGAGTTGACCGCCGCCGCATCAGGATACCCTCCCGGCGTGGCAAGGGAGGACGTGCGCGCCGTGGAAAACGTGCTGTATGCCGCCGGTCTGGAATGCACCGGTCTGATCGACGAACCGACCGCCGCCAACAACGTATTGCAGATCCGGGACGGCGCCATCGTCGACGTTGGCGGCGGCACGACCGGAGTGGCGGTTTTCGCGGACGGCCGTGTGGCGCACCTGGCGGATGAGCCAACGGGCGGAACACAGTTCACTCTCGTCATCGCCGGAGCTGAGAATATAACGTTTGAAGAGGCCGAGGCGCTGATAAAGGACCCCGCGCAGCAGAGGCGGCTGTTTCCCTCGGTGCGGCCGGTGATGGAAAAAGTGGGCAGCATTGTTGCCCGGCATATAGCCGGGCACGACGTGCAGTGGCTGTCCCTCGTCGGCGGCACCTGCGCTTACCCCGGGATGGGACGGGTCATCGAAAACTGCACCGGCGTAAAGACGTTCATACCGGGGAACCCCCTGTTTGTGACGCCCCTTGGGATTGCAATGCACAATCAATGAAAGCAGGAATCTCGGAGACCGGCAT
>JAJFVB010000104.1 GCA_021372055.1 Desulfobacteraceae bacterium
AAAAAGCACTATTGTCCGCGCCGGGAAATTTACTCCGGCCGCAATCGTGGAGGTGGAGAATATGGCGTCGAGAAACCCCTCCTGCATCATCTTTTCAAGAAGCAGCTTCCAGTGCGGAAGCTGGCCGCCGTGGTGCGAACCGACCCGGCAACTCTTCAGCGTGGCCAGGTGCTGGTGCGTGCGGAGAAAAGGATAAATCTCGAGCAGTTCTTCAAGACGCTCGCGGAAAGCATCCTCATCCTCCCGGCGTGCTCTTTGGGAAACCGGGCGGCAAAATGAAACGGCCCTGTCGCAATCGGCCCTCGACTTGAGGAAGAAAATTGCCGGGAGCAGGTTGATATTTCCGAGAGATTCCAAGATCCTGGGAATCTCCGGGATTTCGCTTCGGGGAAGCGACCTGCGGTCTATCCTGTCGATTCTCGGGAGCAGCCCGCGACGAGTGCCCAGGGGGGCGAGTTCCCCGTTGGGGAACAGGAACAGCGGGAACAGGGGCACGGGACGCTCATAGGCGGCAACCCACCTGCATTCGGAGCCGCGCATCCAGGTGAGCCAGCCGCATATCTCCTGAGCGTTTCGTATCGTTGCGGAGAGCAAAAGAAGGCGCACCCGCGGCGGAAGGTATATGAAGACCTCCTCCCACACGACGCCCCTGTCCGCATCGCCCAGGTAATGGGCTTCGTCGAGCACGACGAGATCCATGTCGAGATCCTCGCCCCGGTGCATGATGTCGTATAGCTGGTTGCGCAGAATCTCCGTCGTTCCGACAACGACCGGTGCGTGCGGGTTTTCCTTTCTGTCCCCGGTCAGGATTCCAACGTTCTCGGGACCGAAAAGATCGCGAAATTCTTCGTATTTTGCATTGGAAAGGGCCTTGAGCGGCGATGCGTACCAGCTCTTGCCCCCCCTGTCGAATATGGACTTGATGGCCTCGATCGCTATATAGGTCTTGCCCGCACCGGTCGGCGCGGTGACGAGGACATCCGAATCGGCGGCGGCCTCAAGGGCTTCGATCTGATATGGGTCGGGAGTAAACGACGTCGGCTCGGGGGTCCGGATTCGCTCGAATACGGGTTTCAGGCTGCGATAGATCTTCAGGCGAAAATTGCTCGCCTGAGATTTTGTTGACAAGGGGCTTCCGCGTTGTTTAGAACGGTAGCTCGTATGATCGGACTCGTGCGAGTGCGGGAAAATCGCCAATAAACACCTCTAAGTTGAGATACTCTTCGCCTATTATCAGCGAAAAAATGAAAAAAATCAATTACTGGCAGCACCTAATTTTATGAGGTCACAACAGATGGACGAACCTACTGGAGAAAATAGTACTCCGCAAGCCGGCTCAGGGGAGAATCTCGACGGAATCCGTTATCACAAAACGATGCTCCGGGTGCCGCTTTTCGAAGTGGATCTGGGGCAGGCTGTATATCACGGAAATTACTTCCATCTCTTCGAGCTTGCCCGCGAGGACTTCCTGAGACACATCGGTTTTCCCTATCGCGAGTTCATGGACCGGAAGCTCCATCTGACCATAGTGGAAGCCTCGTGCACCTACCGCAAACCGCTCCACTACGATGATGCGATTGAAATTGAAACGGGGATCACGCTGGTCCGGCACCGAAGCGTTTCTTTTTCGCAAATCATCCACAGGCGGAAAGAAGAAAGCGGCAAAGAGCTGTGCACTCGGGCACTCCTCAAGACGGTTTGCGTCACGTTCTCCGGGCAACCCGTTCGTCTGCCCGAAGATTTCCGCGCAATCCTCAGCACCCGGCTCGCCGGGAAATAGCCTGGAGACCTTTTTCCTTCGTTATTTCCGAGCACACGGGAGCACTCTACCCGCGCAGGGCTTCTTTCACCCCTTCCATGCTGTTTTCAAGCTCGGCAAGGCAGTCCTCGGCCATCTTCCTCGTGACCGAAAACTTTTTGAAAACCGGGTCCGCTTCGGGATCCAACCCTTTGTACCGGGGGTTTTCTTTTCTCTTAAGAGATGCCAGGGAGAGCGAGTTCGCCATGTAGACGAGCGAGGCGATATCCTGATGCTGGCCGGCTCTTTCCGGACTATGGTGATGCTCTATGGCCGCGATCACCTCCGCGGGGAACCGCCAGTTTCTCGCCACGATCCCGCCAAGCTCCTGATGGTCAATCCCGAGCCCCCGCCGCTCCGCTCCCAACTGGTCCGTGGCTCCCAGTTGCTCGCGCTGGCTCGAGTGCAGATAGATTTTCAAATAGATATCGAGAATCGTCTTGCCGATGTCGTGGAGCAGCGCCGCCGTATAGACGGTGAGCACCTTCGGCTGATTGATGTGGCGCGCGATGATTTCCGAGACCAGCGCGGCGGTCACCGAATGTTCCCACAACTCGCTCAGCCTCTGCGCCCCGGCATCGAAATAACGCACCGCACATGCGGCTATGATGATCTGTATGAGGCGCTTGTTGCCCAGGAGCAAAATGGCGTCCTGCAGCGAGTTGACTTCAAATCGGCGTCCGTAGTACGCCGACCTGCTGAGACGAAGAATCCTCGCCGTTATTGCCTGATCGTACCGTACAACTTCTTGAATATCCTTGACCGGGGCCATTCGCTTCACGAGCGCGGTTACCCGCCAAGCCACATCCGGGAAAGGGGGAAGTTTCTCTGCCGCCGCCACGATGTCCTTTACGAGCAATTCGTAGTGCAGCGCATTTACTTCGCTGGAACTTAGTTCTCGAGTCATTGGCAGTGCCTCTTGCATAAGCAAAAATGCGGATCACAGGCTGCCCGCGAACTCCATTGCCCAGCAGCCCAACCCACCAATACTCGGATCGGCCGGACCTGGAAAAAACTTTAAGAAAAAAATGCAAAACGGAATAATGCCCGATCCGCCGCCCCGAACGCTCATGCTTACGGGACCAATGGCTCTTTCGGACAAGCCGTGCCGGAGCTGGAGAACAATGCGCCGGAGGATGCGAGGCCCTTCCAATCCGGCGGAACGATACGGCGCGCGGTCTTGATGAGGAGGACGAGAAGGGGGCTCGGCCTAAGCGCTTGAAACGGAGCGGCGGCGATGAGTGCCTTCGGGCTGATGCTCCGGCCTCAGAAGGTCGTATACCGATTTGACGGGGTTGAAAGTCTCCGGCGGCACCTCCACGAAGATGCTGACCCAGTGGGCCATGCTTCCGTTCCACAAACCGGGAAGCTCCAAGGCCTGAATGTCCTGGCCGTCTTTTGATTTGCGCGTGATTATCACTGCCCTCGGGTCGACATAATTCCTTAGATCGAAAGCCTCGCCTTCGGAATCCCGCACGCAGCAGACAATGTCGACCGGATTGAAGTGCGTGGAGGATTTCCATATCTGCCGCTGCTCCGGCGAGTCCATGTCGACCTGGGCCTTTTCGACAATCTGGATGGAAATCGATCCGTTTTCGTTTTCAACCCAGAACGGCGCGCCTCCCGGCTCTCCGGAATTCGGAACAACGCCGCATACCCGAATCGGGCGGTCCAGAGAGTCGAGGAGCAGGAGGCGTCTTTTTTCCTCAGGCCACATGTCGAAACCGACCGGAAGCGGAACGAGCAGTTCCCGGTTGATGAAGGCGGCCGCCTCTCTGACCGCCTGGCCTTCCATTGCCTTCATTCGGCGCACGAGAGAATGGATCTGCCTCTCGACGGAAAGAAGATAGCCGCCCAATATTCTTTTCCAGCGGCAAACGGACTCCTTCAAGCGGTCCGGGACCACGTTGTCTACATTCTTGATGTAGATTAAGTCGGCGCTCAGGTCGTTCAGGTTCTCAAGCAGCGCCCCATGCCCCGCGGGCCTGAAGTGAAGCCTTCCGAACCGGTCCCGGAAAGGAACTCCCTCCAGATTTACGGCGATTGTGTTGGTGGAAGGCTTCTGAGAGGAAAAGCAGACGTCGAACTCCATGCCGAAACGCTGCCTGTAGTTCTCGCAAACCGCCTCCATGTGGGCACGGAAGCGGTTTTGGCTTTCCTCCGGCACCGTGAAATGGAGCTTGCAGCTCTTGTTTCCCAGGAAATACATCGATTCGGCCAGTTGCTCTTCAAAGGCCGTTCTGTTTTCTTCCGGGTAGGCATGAAACTTGAGCAGCGCCTTCGGAAGGAAACCATAGCCAAGGCCGCTGTCGGTCAGCAGGTAATCGAGCAGCAATCTGTACTGGCCCGTCTGCACCACTTCTTCCAGCTCAAAGCCGTCGCCGGCCAGGATCTCCCTGAGGTCGTCGAAAAAGGCGAACTGGTGAAGCTCTTCGATAAAACGGACGAAATCGCAGGCAATCGCGACTTCCTGGCTCACTCTGCGCTCCAGTTCATCCCTTTCGAGGTATTGGGGGAGATAATAGATCTGCAGCAGAGACTGGAACATGCGGGTGGCCGCACCGGATGCGGGTACAAACTTCATGAACCGCGAGTCGCGGGATGCCTTTTCGTGAAGGGCGATAAATCCGGGAGCATCCTCCGGATCTATTGTCTTTACTCCGTCGCCGAGAGTGCACGGCCTGTTGAGGCGGACGAAAAAATCGGATTTACGGAAAGTGTTCACCTGATCGAGGACTTTTTCGGGATCTATGCCCAGGGCCTCCATCTGATGATAGTCCGGCCTTGTAAACCGAATGTTCATAGACTCGTCACCCGCCAAGAACGCCGTCGGAAACCTTGAAAAATGATAGATTCAGTGCACCATTTCACGAGGGGACGGCTGTGACAATCAACGGGGCGCAAAACTGCCGAATCGCGCGCTTGGCTGCGCGGCAGGCCGGAATCGCCGCCCTCACACTCTCCGGATGCATGGGAAACTTATATCCGGAGAAACCTCCCGGTGCAGAGAAAAAGCATCGGAAAGCCCCCGGTTTTCTGGCCGGCTATTTTACAAAAATCTCCACTTTTGCTTTCGACTTGAGGTCATCAACATACTTGACCAGTTGTCCGGCCATCTTTTCGCCCTTGACGTGCTGCTCAATCCGGGGCTGCATTTCTTCAAAGGCCATGACCCCGGCGTCCTTTTTCCCGGTAACCTTGATTATATGATAGCCGTACTCTGTTTCGACGATATCGCTAAGCTCGTCGACTTTCAAGGAAAAAGCCGCCGTTTCAAAAGGACCGACCATCTGGCCTTTCTGGAAGAATCCGAGGTCGCCTCCCTGCTCCTTGCTCGGGCAGTCGGAAACTTCCTTGGCGATTGCGGCGAAACCTCCTCCATCCGCGATCCTCTTCCGGATGGCCTTAATCTTTTCCTGGGCTTTGGCTCTTTCCTCCGGGCTGGCGTTTTCTTCAACCTTCACAAGGATATGGCTCGCCCGAACGGACTCGGGAGTCTTGAAGATTTCGGGATTCTTATCATAAAACTCCCTTGCTTCATTGGGACCAAGAGTGATCTTTGAAGCAACATCCTTTTCGACGAGCTTTCGCAGGACGATTTCCGCGGCAAACTGCTCCTTGATCGTCCCTTCCGTCACATTCATCTTCTTCAGGGTATTCTGATATTCTTCCTCGGATCCGAACCTCTTCTTGAGGCTGTCAATCTGAGCGTCGACCTCCTCGTTTTCAGGCTTGAGGCCCTGCTTTTGAGCCTCCTGCCTGAGCAATTCCCGGCCGATCAGGTTTTCGATGATCTTTCCACGCATGGCGACAATTTCCTTGTCGTCCCCACTGCGGCCCGTCATGGCCACCTGCCTGTCAAATTTGGCGGCTTCGGCATCGTACTCGGACTTCGGGATCGCAATTCCGTTCACTTTGGCCGCATCGGGGCCATTTGCCTGAGGTTGTATCACCGAGCTCTCCTTTGCCGGGGCGGAAGCTTTTGTGTCGGCCGCCGGTGCCTGAGTTGTGGTTGATGCCTGGCCTGCGGCCTTCGTCGTCGACTTTTCGGATGCAAATACATAGAGTCCGTACCCGGCAA
>JAJFVB010000107.1 GCA_021372055.1 Desulfobacteraceae bacterium
CCGTGATCTCGATACAGGCGCAGTCCTCCGCATTCCCGGCAAGCAGGTTCCCGACCCGCAGGGCCTGCCCGTCCATCGCTCCCGAAAGCGGCACTCCCCGGTCGCGGTAGCCGAACCTCCCAAGGTCCTGCACCATCGACAGGGCACCGGGGTCAATGATCCTTATAGCTCTCAAATTCCCCCCGCGTTATGGACAGGAAACGGACCTGATCGCCCATTTCGAGCAGAAACGGCGGTTCTCGCTCAAGATCGAATATTCTGGCGGGAGTGCGGCCGATGATCTGCCATCCCCCGGGGCTCTGGACCGGATATACTCCGGTTTGCCTGTCGGCAATGCCCACGCTCCCCGCCGGGACCACCTTGCGGGGCATGCGTTTTCTCGGCGTGTGGATCGTCGCATCGAGTCCGCCCAGATACGGAAAGCCCAGGATGAATCCGATCATATAGACGCTGTATACGGGCGCGGTATGGCGCCGGACCAGTTCCTCCAGGCTTATCGAGTGGAAATCGGCCACCTCCCGCAGGTCCGGTCCCAACTCCTCGTCGTAGCAGACCGGGATCTCCACGACCTCGCGCCGTTCCATCCCGGAACCGGTCGACTCCACCAGACCTTCTTCGATCAATTGTATCAGCCTCTCCAGCGAACAGCGCCAGGGATCGTACTGGATGAAAAGAGTGCAGTAGGCGGGGATGACATCAAGAACGCCGGGGTGGCCGGCCGATTTGAAATTCCGATACAACCGCCGGACCGCGCCATTCACATCCGGGTCTATCGTGTCTCCGAATTCGACGCTGACCCCCGTGTCGCCGCACAACAGGATGCGGGGCCAAGCGGAGATGCCCTTATACGAAGTTGCGTTCAACATTGCTCACTTGTCAAAAGCGCGGGGAGGTTGCTCCCACATCCCACACGCAGCTGGCCGCTCATCAGTTCTATCATAAACACAGTTTGGCATTATATCTCTTATCCCAGTCCCAAGTAAGCCTTGCGGATGGTATCGCTTTCGAGCAGCTCCGCGCCGGTCCCCTCCTGGACAACCCTGCCCGTCTGCAGGACGTACCCGCGATTGCAGATCTCAAGAGCCTCGCGTACATTCTGTTCGACCAGCAGGATGGTTATCCCCTCTTCCTTGAGCTTCGATATGGTATCGAAGAGCTCGTGCACCAGGAGCGGCGACAGCCCGAGCGAAGGCTCATCCAGCATCAGGACCTTGGGATTGCTCATCAGACCGCGCCCGATTACCGCCATCTGCTGCTCGCCGCCCGAAAGGGTCGAGGCCGGCTGCTTACGCCTCTCCAGCAATCTGGGAAAATGATCGTAGACGAAATCGAGATTTCCTGCGATCCGCCCCGCATCCGACAGCGTATAGGCTCCGAGCTTCAGGTTTTCTTCGACGGAAAGCGGCCTGAAAAGCATCTTCTCCTCGGGCACGTACACCAGGCCGAGCCGAACGACGGCTTCGGTGCGGAGCCCCCGGACAGGGCGGCCGTCGAACAGGATCTCGCCCTCGAAGGGCGGCTGCGACCCCATGATTGCGCGCAAAACGGTCGATTTCCCGGCTCCGTTGGCTCCGACGATGCACACGGCTTCGCCCCGGCGCACCTCGAGGGATACTCCCTGAACAACCGGCAGCCCCGAGTAGCGCACCTTGATGTCCTTGACTTCCAATATGGCCGGAATCATCGATTCTCCGCCTGCTCCAGATATTGCCTGGCATACCGCTCGCCAAGGTACGCCTTGATCACGGCGGGCTCCCTTATGACCTCCCGCGGGGTCCCTTCGGAAATCTTTTCCCCGTAGTCGAGCACGATGACGCGGTCGCAGATGTTGAGCACCATCTCCATCACATGCTCGATAAGGATGATCGTCACTCCCAGCTTTGCGTGTATGGACCGGATCAGCCCGGTTATTTCGTCCACCTCGTTGGGATTCAGTCCTGCGGCGACTTCGTCGAGGAGCAGGAGCCGGGGACCGGTCGCAAGAGCGGTAGCCATCGCCACGCGTTTCTGAGCGGCTATGGGGAGTTCGGCAACCACGTTTTTTGCGAGATGGCTTATCTGGAAAAGCCCGAGAGTCTCATCGGCCGCCTTGGCAGCGGCCGACCGCACCCGCTCCCGCATGAAGCAGCCGACCATGATGTTTTCTTTTACGTTCAAATCACCCGATGCAACGTAGATCTGGAAGGTCCTGGCAAGCCCGAGCCGAGCTATTTCATGGCTCTTCATCCCGCTGATCCGCCTGCCCTGGAAGATCACCCTCCCGGAATCGATCTGGTGAACCCCGGCGATGCAGTTGAACAGGGTCGTTTTCCCCGCGCCGTTGGGACCGATTACGCCCAGCATTTCCCCCTGGGCAACGTCGAAGCCGATCGACCTGTTGGCCTGCAGCCCTCCGAAACTCTTGCTGAGATTCTGGACCTGGAGTATGTACATCAGGCCGTCTTCCTGCTTCCCAGTCTACCGACAAGACCCCATATTCCGCGCGGTTCCAGGGCCGAGATAAACATTATGATAGCCGCATAGATAACGAGGTCTATGCCGACAAGCCCGGCTGTCGCGCCGAGCCATTCCTTGAGATAGCTTTTGAGCGGAATGAGAATCCCCGCTCCGACTATCGGGCCCCACAGGCTGCCCATCCCCCCGAGCATCGCCATCAGCGCGATAAGAATGGAAATATCCAGCCCCATGGTATCTTCCGTTTCGATATTTTTGATATAGCAGGCATGGAAGCACCCCACCGCGCCCACAAAAGAGGTCGCTATCGCGTAGGTCTTCATTTTCGCCCACTGGACGTTGATTCCGAGCGACCGGGCCACCTCCTCGTTGCTCTTTATGGACCTCAACTGAAAGGCGAGCCGGGATTTGCGGAAGTGATTGATAAAAAGGAATCCAATAAGAAAGAAGGCAAACATTATGTAATAGTAATAGACATCCTGCGTGAAGATCAGGTGAAGGAAATCGGGAGAAGAAAAGCGCGTTGTCGGAATCTCCAGCCCCCGCGATGCTCCCACGAAGTCCCAGACGTCGAAGATGTCCTTGAGAACGAGCGAGGCGGCAATGGAGGCGATCGCGAAGTAGTGGCCCTTGAGCCGGAACAGCGGATAGCCGATCACAAACGACCAGAGCACGGCCAGGAGCACGCCGATGGGCAGCGTGATCCAGAAGGGCGTATTCCACCGTATTATCATCACCGCCGTCGTGTAGGCTCCGATGCCCAGAAATTGCGCCATCCCGAGGTCGACCTGCCCTCCGTACCCCCCGATGGTGTTCCATCCCATCGCAAAGAGCGAAAACATAAAAAACTGGATGAGGGTGGACATCGCGAAGGAAGAATGCGGGAACAGCGGGAAACAGAGGAAAAACAGGCCCACAATGCCCGCAAGGACAAGACCGGAACGGGGGCAGTCCGAAAAGTCGAAGGTATTCCTCAGGATTTCCAACCGAACAATCCTCTAGGCCGAAATATCATGATCAGGAAGTAGGCCAGGTACACCCACGTGTACTTGAAGGGTGTCATGGAGATGCCGGACATCCAGGAACTGCCGGTTATGTAGGCGAAAAAATCCCAGAAACCGGGAATCTCGGTAATGAGACCGACCAGCAGGCCGGCGAAAAACGCTCCGGGCACGCTGCCAAACCCGCCAAGCGCCACAATTGCGAAGGCGATCATCGTGAAAAGCAAGCCGACGAAGGGCGTTACGGACCAGAAATTCACCAGCAGCGCCCCGGCGACCGTGACCGTAGCGCCGCCGATCCCCCAGGCAAGCGCATTCATGCGCTCGGTGGATATCCCCATGTACCGCGCGCCCTGACGGTTCAGGGCCGTCGCCGTCATGGCCCGGCCAAGCTTCGTGCGGTTCATGAGAAGCCAGGTCCCGACGAAGGCCACCACCGCCAGGACGGCGGCCGCGAGCTTCGTTGCCGGAATGACGATCCCCATGCCGATCTCGAAGCTCTGTCCGACGAGCAATCCCTCGTGAATCGTCCTGTCCTCCGACCCGAAGAACAGCAGCGCCAGGTTGCGAAGCAGGAGCATCAGGCCGAAGGTGCCCAGAAGCTGCGCCACCATCGGCCCCCGCAAAAGGTATTTGACAAATCCGAAATAGCAGCAGACTCCCAGAAGAAAACCGACCAAGGCGGCAACGGGGAGCGCCGCAAGAGGATCTATCCCCGTCGTCTGCGAAGTGAGCAGGGCCGTGTACATACCGATCATCAGGAACTCGCCGTGGGCGAAGTTGACTATGTCCATCATCCCGAAAATGATGGTAAGCCCCAAAGCGACCAGGGCGAAAACCAGTCCGATCAGAAGACCCGCTGCAACGGACCCCGCCAGAATGTCCATGCGCTAGAAACTCTTGAACGGATAAATCATGTTCGCGGTCGCCAGATCGAACGGGTAAATGATCTCGAGGACGATCTTGCCCTCCTTGTTTTTCTGGTACTGCCCGATGATCCCCGAGCCCATCACATTCTGGCCCCTGTCCGCGCCCTCGGGGGCAAACTTGATCCCGGCCCACGGGACAATGAGCTGATCTCCCGGAATCGTTATCGCGTTGGCCGCGGCCTGGATGGCGTCGGGCTTGGTGGACCCGGCCTTCTGCAACACCTCGACCCAGGTCTGGACACCGGTGAAGGCCCGCGCCGAAGCGCCGCTAAGATCGTGATTGTACTTGGTGATGTAGAGCGCGTTGACCTGGCCCGCCGCTTTTTTCACCTGAGCCACCTGCGGGGAAAAAACGGTCCGCGTGAGGATGCCCACCACGTCCTCGCCCAGAGTGGACCGGAACTCGGGAACCTCAAAGCCCGCGTTCTGCCCCCAGATGATCTTCGCGCTGACCTTTTGGGCCTTCAGGGTCTTGACCATGAGTATCGCATCCGATGCATAGCATGCAAACAGCAGCGCATCGGGTTTGGCTGACTTGAGCGAGCGCACCTCGCTGGAAAGGTCCGCGGACTTGGCGGCATACAACAGCGATTTGCCCACGACAAAACCGTTATTTTTGGCCATGGCCTCGATGGTCTCGGAAACCTGGGAACCCCATTCCGTCTTCTCGCAGGCGGACGCCAGACGAATCATCTGGTCCTTTTTGACCGCCGGGACCCCCTTTACCTTCCCCTCGCTCAACCCTTTGAAAAGCTCGAAGAGGTCCCTGGTGAAGGTCACATCGTGCGGGGTTGTGCGCCAGAACCACTTGAAGTCGCGCTGGGTGAGAGCCGGAGAAGTGGAGGAATCGTTGATCATCGGGATTCCGTACTGTTCGCACACCGCGCTGACCGTCTTGGTCACGGCGCTGTGATAGCATCCCAGAATTCCCACGACCTTGTCGTCGAGTATGAGTTTCTTGGCCAGATCGGCCCCGAGCGTCGGGTTGCCTTCATGGTCCTTGAAGACGAGCTCGATTTTGGCCCCGCCGATGGAAGGGACCCCGCCCCTTTTTGCCATATCCATGTCTATGGGCATGACGTTGTTGGCTATATCGGCGGCAAGTTCCGCTCCTGCCCGCAGCTCCCGCCCTTCGGCCGCCGCTCCTCCCGTCAGGGGATAGAGCACCCCTATCTTGATCGTCTCAGCAGCACGGCACACCTCGGCCGCCATGAATGCCATCGCAAGGACCAAAGCAAAAACGCTCAGAGCAGAACACGCCTTTTTCATAAGATCCTCCGTATATGGGTTTTGGTGATTTCAGGAGCTGTCAGCGCGACTGCGAATGGGGATGGAATTAAGAAGGGAGAATAGAATGAGCAATGATACGAGTCAAGAAATTCTTCACAAATATTCCATATTGATATCCGATTCGCATATTACGCAAATCGAATGTCAAAGACACACAAAGAATATTTCCGGAAGCGTGATCGTTTGCACAAAGAATTTGTTATTGTGTCAGATTGTAACCCGCATCTTTTGCGCCGCTCCGCACCTCGGCACCGGCCTTCCGGAGCATCATCAGGAGTCCGGCCGCACCCATGAGGCACACAACGAGAAACAGGATGCCTCCCCGGAACGATCCCGTCGCATCGTGGATCAGCCCCATGGCGTAAGGGCCTGCAAAGCCTCCGAGGTTGCCGATGCTGTTTATCATTGCGATGGCGCCCGCCGCCGCCGTCGATGTCAGGAAGGATGCGGGAATGGACCAGAACGGGCCGAACGACCCATAGATGCCCATGACCGCGAGGGTAAAGAACGTCATGGAAACGGTAACGCTTATGTCGGCAAGAAAGACGCTCCCCGCGAGTCCGAATGCGCCAAGCAGCATGCCCAGAACCGTGTGGTAGCGGCGCTCTCCGGTTTTATCCGAGTGGCGGCCTATAAGGTACATGGCAAAAAAACCGAAAATATACGGAACCATGACCAGAAAACCCACCATCTGGTTGCTCATCGCCGAAGACAGGGCCTTCACCAGAATCGGCAGAAAGAGCGTTATGCCGTAGAATCCGCAAATCCAGGCGCAATAGATCGCCGAAAGCATGATGACGTCCCGGTCCGCAAAGGCCTGCACAAGCGAGTATTTTTTCCGCTCCTGCTTGGCGGCCCGTTCGGCGGCAAGCACGCCGACCAGCCAGTTCCGCTCTTTTTCGTCGAGCCACTTCGCATCCTCGGGCCTGTTGGTGAGGTAGAACGGGCACAGGACTCCCAAAACCACCGCGGGCACGGCTTCGAGAATGAAGAGCCATTTCCAGCCACTCAGTCCCAGCCAGTCGATGCCCAGCAGATAGGTGGACAGGGGCGACGCCACAATGTTGCATAGCGGCAGAGACATCATGAAAAGCGCGACCGCCCTGGCAAGGTCTTTCGACCGGCACCAGCTGCTGAGATAATAGATGATTCCCGGGAAGAAACTCGCCTCCGCGACTCCGAGCAAAAACCTGACGACATAGAACTGCATCGGGGACGAAACCCAGGCGGTAAATCCCGAAATAATGCCCCACGTGATCAGTATCCTGGCCATCCAGATCCTTGCGCCAACCTTGGCCATGATGAGATTGCCCGGAACTTCCATCGTGAAATAACCGAGGAAAAAGATCCCGGCCCCGAAACCATAGATGGTGCTGCTGAATCCGAGTTCCTGGTTCATGGCGAGCGCGGCGAAGCCGACATTCACGCGGTCGAGGAAAGACACGATGTAGAGCAGGCCGAGAAACGGCATCAATCTCCGGAAAACCTTGCCTACGGTTCGTCTCTCCAAACCCTCATCCATGCGTCTTCCCTCCGGTGACGTGTTCTTGAACGGCGCGCCCGCGCCGGTTCCCAGTTTATCGCATGCGGGGAGTATCGTCAGAATCTGTTGATATTTCAAGGCACAATCGAGGAAGATAATCAAGATAGCGCTTTATTTCGAGGAAAAATCGCAGAGTCGGTCCGACCGGCGTCGAATGAACCGGCCCGAGATCTTTCCCCCGGATACCGGAGCGGGCCGGGCGCAAGGCCGCCCCCCCGGACCAAAAGCCATCACCATTGTTCATCCGCCCGGCGGACGCATCCGCATGCGAAAAAGTGCGCGACGCTACTGCAGCAGGCTTGCGGCGATGGCCATCCGCAAAGCGTCCGAGGAACTATCGCATACCTGGGCTATTTTGACGTCGCGATACAGCCGTTCCACCTTGTGGCCCTTGATCGTTCCGATGCCTCCGTGAATCTGCACCGCGACATCCGCATGCCGCACGGCCGTCTCGGAGGCCATGAGCTTGGCCATCGCGGCCTCCCGCGAACGAGGCAGCCCCCGGTCGCTCAGCCAGGCGGCCTGGTAGGTCAGGAGCCTGCAGACCTCGGATTCCGTGCTCATATTGGCAAGCATCCACTGGATCGCCTGGAAACTGCATATCGGCTTGTCGAATTGAACTCTTTCCTTCGAGTACTGGAGAGATTCGTCGAAGACCGCCTGCGCCATACCGAGCGCCTGCGCGGCGATCGATATCCGCTCGGAATCGAGCGTTTCCGAGACGATCTCCATCCCCTGCCCTTCCCGGCCGAGCATGTTTTCAACGGGAACCCGGCAGTTTTTGAGCGTGAGATCCGATGTGAGCACTCCACGCATTCCCATCCTCGAAAACGCAGTTCCGGCCGTGAGCCCTTCGGTTCCGGCGGGGACGAGAAAACCGCTCAACTCGTTGCCCCCGGCCGCGCCGGTTGCGGCCACCACTATGAAAAGCCCGGCGACCGGGGCGTTTGAAACGAATGGGACACGGCCGTTGATGACGTATTCGTTGCCGTCCCGGACAGCCCCGACGTGCTCGGCCGCCCCCCCGGCAATTCCCGCCCGCGCCGTCGCGAACGCTCCAAGCATGTCGGCCCGGCAAAGAGGAACGAGAAACTTTTTTTTCTGTTCCGGGGTGCCGAACCGGTTAATGGGGAAACACGCCAGAGAACTGTTTGCGGCCACTACGAACCCCGTCGTCGCGCACGAGCGGGAAAGCTCCTCCACGGCAACGACGTAGGTGAGACAATCGGCCCCTCCCCCGCCGTATTCTTCCGGGTACGGAATGCCCATGAGGTCCTGTTCGGCAAGCTTGCCGATGGTTTCCCCGGGGAACCGGGCCTCCTGATCGACGGTATCGGCCAGGGGCGAAACGTGCATGTCGCAAAACTCTCTGACGCTGGCCTTGACCAGCTGTTGCTCTTCCGTCAACTCCAGATGCATATCGATCCTCCGCCAAGGGGCAGTTTGTTTGCCGCTATCGCAGCAGTTCGCGTGCGATAATGAGCCGCTGAATTTCGCTTGTTCCTTCATAGATCCTCGTCACGCGCACATCGCGGTAAAAGCGCTCAACGGGGCAGTCCTCGACACACCCGAAGTCTCCCAGGAGCCGGACTGCGTCATGACAGGCCGCATCGGCCGCTTCCGTGGCGTAGACTTTGGCCATGGAGGCTTCCTTGGCGTAATATTTCTTCCGATCCTTCAGCGAAGCCGCCTTGAACAGCAGGAGCCTGGCCCCGGCCAGACGCGCATAATTGTCCGCTATCGCGCTCTGCGTCGCGGGGTCCGGCTGCCCATTCTTTTTGAAATGCTCCGTGACATAATCAAGCGCGCCCATCCCGATTCCGACGGCCATCGAACCGATGCCGATCCGTCCGCCGGCCAGTTCGGAGGCGGCGATCCTGAAGCCGTCGTTTAACTCGCCAAGCATGTTTTCCCGCGGCACGAGGCAATTGTCGAAGATGACCTCGTTTGTCGGGGAGGCAAGCTGGCCGAGCTTTTTTTCGTGTTTCCCGACCCTCAGGCCCGGTGCGGAGGATTCGACCAGAAATGCGCTGATTCCCTTGCCTTTTCGAGCCTCCCTGTCCGTGACCGCCCACACCACGAAGACCCCGGCAAATTCGGCGCTCGATATGAAGATTTTGGTCCCGTTCAGGACCCAGTGGTCTCCGTCCGGAGTGGCGCTCATGCGCATGGCAGCCGGATCCGAGCCCGCAATCGGTTCCGTCAGGGCAAATCCCCCGGCCGCATACTCGCCCGAACACAGCCGCGGGATGTACTTCGCCTTTTGATCCTCCTTGCCGATCCGCTCGATCACCTCCGCCACCATGTTTGTCACGGAAGTGGTCACGCTCGTGGAGGCGCACCCCCTGCCCAGCTCCGTCATGACAAGCGAGAAGCTGATCGTATCGGCGCCGGTCCCGCCGTACGCCGGGTCTATGGTGATGCCCATGAAGCCGCGCCCGGCAAGTCCTTTGAGAATTTTCAGGAGCTTTTCCCGGTCCTTGGTCTTGTCCAACTCGGCGGCAATCGGAGCCACCTCGCTTTTGACATATTCCGCGGCCGCGTCCCTCAGCCTTGTCTGCAATTCGGTTAGTTCAAAGTCCATGGCGCTCCTCACTTATACTCATAGAATCCACGGCCCGTCTTGCGCCCGAGCCACCCTGCCTCGACGTACCTGCGAAGCAGCGGACAGGGCCGGTATTTCGAGTCGCAAAAGCCCGAATAGAGCACTTCCATGATCGCAAGACAGGTGTCCAGGCCTATCAGGTCCGCCAGGGCGAGAGGCCCCATCGGATGATTCATGCCCAGCCGCATCACCGTGTCGATGTCCTCCCGGGTTCCGACGCCGTGATAGAGGCAGTAAACCGCCTCGTTTATCATGGGCATGAGGATGCGATTGGATATGAAGCCGGGATAGTCGTTTGCGAGGGCCGGTGTTTTGCCGAATTTTATCGAAAGGTCCCACGTTGCCTGAAAGGTCTCATCCGAGGTCGCTATACCGCGAATCACCTCAACGAGCTTCATGACGGGAACGGGATTCATAAAATGCATCCCGATGACTTTTTCGGGCCTTTTCGTCTGCGCGGCGATGCGCCCGATCGGTATCGAGGAGGTATTGCTCGCCAGAACGACTTCGGGACGGCACAAGGAGTCGAGCCGCCGGAAAACTCCGAACTTTATCTCCTCGTTTTCGCTCGCGGCCTCGACAACAAAATCGGCCGCCGCGAAATCGTCCAGGTTCACACTTGTCTTCAGCCGCCCGAGCGTTCCATCCCTGTCCTCGGCGCTCATTTTGCCCTTCTCGACGTTTTTCTCCAGTATTTTCGTGATGTTTTTCAAACCGCGCCCGACGAATTCATCCTTGATGTCGTTCATGATCACCTGCAGCCCGCTCATTGCGGCCACCTGAGCGATCCCGCTCCCCATCTGACCCGCTCCGACAACGCCAAATGTCCGAATTTCCATATGGAATCCCTCTCCTCAAGAGTTTACCGCAGCTACCGGTTATCGCTTTATGATCAGACTCACCGCTTCGCCCCCGCCGAGGCACAAGGTGGCAAGGCCGGTTTTTCTGTTCGAATGGATCATTTCGTGGAGCATCGTTACGAGGACCCTGCATCCGCTCGCGCCTATGGGGTGTCCCATCGCCACGCTTCCCCCGTTTACGTTGACGCGCGAGGAGTCGAGTTTGAGCGTCTTCATCACGGCAACGGTCGAACCGCTGAAGGCTTCGTTTACTTCGAAAATTTCGATGTCCTGAATGTCGATTCCCTCTTTCCTGACACACTTCGGAATGGCCCATATCGGCGCCACCAGGACGTATTTCATGTCTATTCCGAAAGAAGCCTGCGCGCCGATTGTGGCCAGGACGGAGCATCCAAGCTCCTGCGCCTTCTCGCGCGACATGACGACCACCGCGGCAGCCCCGTCGCTTATGACGGAAGCGTTTCCCGCCGTCGTGACGCCGCCTTCCTTGAATGCAGGACGCATCTGCGCAAGAGACTCGTAGGAGGTGTTCCTCGGACACTCGTCCTGTTTGAACACGACCGGTTCGCCCTTTCTGGCGGGCAGCACCAGGGGCACGATCTCATCCTGGAACTTCCCGGCCGTTATCGCTTCGAGAGCCCTTCTGTACGACTCGGCCGCATACCTGTCCTGGTCTTCCCGCGACACGTCATAGCGTTCGCTGCAAAGCTCGTTGGATATCCCCATGTGGAAATCGTTGACGATATCCCAAAGACCGTCGTGCACCATGTGGTCCCGGATAACGCCGTCGCCCATCCGGTAGCCCGCGCGGGCCTTCTCGAGGTAGTACGGCGCAAGGCTCATGTTTTCCATCCCCCCGGCCACGACCACATCGGCGTCTCCGGTCTGAACCGCCTGGCCCGCGAGCATTACCGCCTTAAGTCCCGAGCCGCAGACCTTGTTCACCGTGATCGCTTCCACCTCCCAGGGCAGTCCCGCCGCGATGGCCGCCTGCTTTCCGGGGTTCTGACCGTAGCCGCAGGGAAGGACCATGCCCATGATCACCTCTTCGACGAATTCCTTGCCGATCCCGGCCCGCTTTACGGCCTCTTCGATCACGATACCGCCCAGTTTGGTCCCTCCGATCGAACTGAGCGAACCGTTGAAGCTCCCCAGCGGAGTGCGAACGGCGCTGACAATTACGGCTTCTCGCATAATTCTCTCCTGGCTTTGGGTATCAAAAAGTTGCTGAATCATGGAATTTGTTAGACTAAATGACTGCAATCGAAATCCGCCGTTTTTCGATTGCGAAAGCGAGGAATGGCCGGTCCGACAAAAAGACCGCCCCGTGCGGGAATGTCAGCGGTGGAACGAATTCGTGTGAGCAGCAAAAGGAATAAGGAAAAATCGAGCGGGAAAATTAAGCAGAGATTTCTTCTATCAAACCACACCGCATTTTACAAAGCAAAATTGCGGCATGCCCGGCAAGAAACGGAAGCGATCTCCCGGATTTCCGGGGTCCCGCATCAAAAGAAGCGTGCAAGGGAGAAAATGGGGCGTCTCATCGAACCGGGGAAGCGCTTGCTTTCGGCCTCATCATGAAACGCCGGCCATGCCGAGGCGCTCGAGGACATAGGCGGGAGGCCGCTCGACGAGGAAATCCTTCTGGCGGGACTGGGCGCCTCGGACGAGGCGCACCTCCGATTTCGAAACGTCCAGGGCCTTGGCAAGGAACGCGACGCATTCCCTGTTGGCTTCTCCCTCCACCGGAGGCGCATTGACGCGGATTTTCAGACGCTCCTGAAACATGCCGCAAAATTCGCTCCGCGCGGCCTTCGGCTGCACGTAGAGAAGCAGAAGAGTCTGCCCCCCGCGTTCCGACACATAAGGCAAGCCCTTCGCCGACATCAGCACCCCCCTCGCGTGTTTCGCGTCATCTTCTTCTCTTCCGGACGCTATTGACAGGACTGGTCGGGTACAATATATATACTTGTTTATTGGTTAATAATGTCGATGTCCCCGACGCATTAGACAGATGAAGACCGGCCAAGTGGCCTCCTATAATTAAACCGCCTCAGCGAGGTATTGCAATGAAAACAAGGCATCTTTTCTTTGCTGTATTGCTTTCAATTACGGCCGTTGTCGCTTTCACGGCATGCCCTTCTTTCGCGGTGGTCGAGTTCTCGGCGGAAATGGTCATCCAGCCAAAGGGCGACGAGGCAATGTCCGGCAAGATCTATGTCAAGGGCGACAAAGTGCGGCAGGAGACCTCGGAAGAGGGCGAAACGCAGATCATGATCATCCGGCCCGACAAGAAGCTCACCTGGATGATTACCCCGGAAGAGAAAAGCTACATGGAAATGCCTTACCAGTCGGAAGACAAGACTTTCGAAGAGTGGACCGCGGAGAAGGAAAAAACGGCGAAACTGCTCGGCGAAGAGGTCGTCTCCGGCCTGCCCTGCAAGAAGTACGAAAGCATTGAAGACGGCGAGAAGACCCTGTTCTGGATCTCGAAACAGTATTCTTTCCCGATAAAGGTGGAAGATTCGGAAGTGACCATGGAGTACAGGAACATCAAGCCCGGACCGCTTGCCGATTCCCTTTTCGAACTTCCCGCCGGTTACGAAAAGATGGCCATGCCGATAATTCCCGGAAAGGAATAGTCCAGGCGAAAGTTCCGCCACCAGAAAGTCACTCAGGATCTTCCTCGGCCGCCTCTTTGTCTCCGTCCTGAGTTTGCCGCTGCTTGGAACTCCAGGGGCACCGTTTTCCGGATGCGGGAGGGTGTCCCGCCAGATGCTGAACGAGGATCTTCGTTCAATGAACAGCAATACGAACTCACGCCGGAAATCCCGGGTGTCCTCCGGAGTAAGCCAGCTTGACAAGCTGCTCGGCAGCCTCTACATCGGAGACAATGTGGTCTGGCATGACGATTCCGGCAGTCTTGCTTCCATTTTCTGCCTCAATTTCATCCAGTCTTCTCTCGCCCAAAAAAAACCGCTCATTTACATGAACTTCGACAGGTCTCCCCGAAACCTTCTGGAAAAGCTCGGAGCGTTCTCGGCCAGTCCCGCCCTCACCATCATCGACTGCTTCTCCGGGGGCAAGGGCTCAAACTCACCGATTTTCCTTCGCTTCTATGACGATGTGAAGGATCTGGGATGCCAGATCCTTCGGGTCAAGGACCCGCGCAAGATCGAAGAAGTGATGGACGTTCTCTACGATCAGGTCCACGCAAACGAACCCGAAGACGTTCGGCTGGTCTTCGAGAGCCTCACCGGAATGCAGGAACTCTGGGGGGGAGAGGACAAGATCATTCAGTTCTACGCCCACTCCTGCCCTCGTCTCTACGAACTCAATACGCTGGCCTACTGGATTCTCGAAAAGAAAGCCCACTCGCCGAGGCTGCGCGCCCAGATCAATCAGATCGCGCAGGTCGTCGTCGAACTCTCGATAAAGCGCGGCACGTCTTCCCTTACGATCATAAAGTCCGAAAAACGCGACCTGGGCAACATCAACAAGCCCATGTCCTACTGGACAAGGGACATGACCGTCACGTTCGACGAGGAGAGGAAGGGAACCGGGGGGATCGACCTTGGCTTCAGGCTCAAGGAACTGAGGAGCCGGAGAGGATTTTCGCAGACCGATCTGGCCAAGCTGGTCGGGGTCACGCCCAGCACGATCTCGCAAATCGAAAGCAATCTCATATATCCGTCGCTTCCCGCCCTGCTGAAGATGACCGAAGTACTGATGGTGGACATCAGCTCGTTTTTCCAGGACAAGCCCGGTGCGAAGCGACGAATTGTCTTCCCCGAGAGCGAGGGGACCGACATCAGGATACAGGGATTCGACGAGGGGTCGCTCCGGGCCAGGCGCCTCGCGCCGATCGACCTGGACCTCAGGGCTGAGCCGTATCTTTTGGAGATACTTCCGGAAAAGTCCCTTTCGTCGCATTTTTTCGTTCATAAAGGCGAGGAAGTGGGATACATGCTTTCCGGGGAGCTTCAGCTCAAGGTCGACACGGAGACCTACACCGTGCGGGAGGGCGATTTGCTCTACCTCAGCTCGGATATCCCGAACCAGTGGAGAAACACCGGCAGCATCCCCGCCAGACTACTCTGGCTGAAGATCAGGAATTAGCCCCGCAGCTTTGCGCCGGGTTCCTTCGCGGACCTGTCGCCGCAACGGAACCGACGGGAGCCGATGGTCCCGGGCCCGGCAAACGCCACACTTATCCATGAGGCAACAGGCAACGTGTTCCCACCCGAAGATTCAAGCATCCTCGACCTGATCCCCGATGCCACCTTCATTGTGGACCGGACCGGAAATGCGACCGCATGGAACCGGGCGATGGAAAAGCTCACCGGTACTTCCCGGAGCCAGGTGCTCGGGACCCGCAACTACATGCACGCCATCCCGTTTTTCGGGTCGGAGCGGATACCTCTTATCGAACTCGTCATGAGGCGCCTGGAAATCCCGGAGCAACGGCTCCGATCGCTGACCCGGGAAGGGGAAACCCTGTCCATGGAGTCTTTTGTGCCTGACCTGTTCGACGGTCGCGGCGGCTATCTCAGGGCCGAAGCTTCCCCGTTCTACGATGCCCGGGGAGCCGTTGCCGGCGCGGTCGAATCGATCCGCGACATAACGGAGCGAAAGCGTCTCGAATCCCTGCTCCTGGAGAAGGACAAGCAGCTTCAGAACCAGGCCCGTCAGATGGAAGAGTTTAGCATTGCGCTCAGGATCATCCTCGCCCAAACGGAGAAGGACCGGTCCGAGGCCGAATGCCATATCATGACAAACCTCAGGCAATCGCTTCTGCCTCACTTCGACCGCCTTCGCAGGATGGGACTGGACAATTCCCAGGCCCTGTGCCTGGCTGAAATGGAATCCGCGCTCCAGGATATCCTCTCGCCTTTTCTCACGAGAATCGCCTCTCAGTACTCAAACCTGACTCCCATGGAAATCCGGATCGCCAACATGGTAAGATCGGGCAAAAGCAGCAAGGAGATCGCGGACATTCTCAATATCGCCGAGAAAACGGTGTCCACCCACCGGTACAACCTCCGGGTGAAATTCGGGATCAAGAACAAGGGAACCGGGCTCAGATCGTTTTTAATGACCCTGAGCAGGTAGATCCTCTTCGCCCCGGGCCTTCCGAAGCCGCCCTACCTGGAATACGTATTTTGCATCCATACTTTCTAAGTACTAATTCAGTATTATCTTCGCCAGGCCGCATGCCGATTGAGATTTCGTAAATGTACGTCCGGGAAAAGGGGGGCTCTCAAACCCGCACTCATTAGTACTGGCCCTGGATGAAACCTCCTCCGGAACGGCTACTCCGGCTCCCTCGACCTTTCAGCAGGCACGGTTTTTTCCCCGGGCATTTTGTCTGGTCATCCTCGTGGACGTGCGCGGCGCAATTCAGGCCGGACGAACAGCAATGATCCTATCATTTATTTTCCGGAGCGGAATGCATTCAAAATCAGGAGGGAAACGATGAAAAAGGTCTCCGTAGGGATAGGGGCCAAGATTTATGGAGGGTTCGCCGCCCTCATCATGCTTGGAGTTGTCATCGGCGTTGCCGGCTACATCAGTCTGACCATGGTCACGACTGCCGGAAATATCAACGGGTTGTCCAACAATGTTCAGAATAAGCTGCTTGAGGCGCGGGTGGCCGAGAAGGACTATCTTCTGAAAAGGGATGAGGAATCCTACAACAAGTTGATTCAGCTCCTGGACGAGTTGGCAACGATCACGGCCGACCTCAAGGCGGGGATGGAGGAAAGCACTTCTCTCAATGAGATCGGCATGGCTCTTCAGGTCTACAGGCAATCCGTCGAGGCGATCAAAAAGCTGGAGGAAGACGATTCGAAAGCTTCCGGCGAGATTCTGGGCCTGACCGGCACCATAACCATGATGGCGGAGGAGGAATCCAACAGAGCCCAGGAGACGGTGAAGGATGACACCCTGAAGAGAAACTCCGAAGCCCTGAAAGCCTACGCTTTCGAATCGATCAAGAACATTACCGCCGTTGGAATCGACGTCCTGAAGTACTATCACGAAAAAGACCTTCCCATGGTCGACGCTCTCGATGCGATCCGCAATATGCATTTCGCGGGCGACAATTACTTCTTTGTCGTCACCGAAGACCTGACCCTCATAGCGCACGGGAGTGACCGGATGCTGGAGGGCAAGGATTTCGGCAAGGTTAAGGACAAGAAGACCGAAAAGGCCTTCATGCGCGAGGTTGTCGATGGCGCCATGCAGAAAGGCGAATCCTATACGGAATATTTCTGGAACAAGCCCGGCAAGGGAGATGCCATTTTCCCCAAGGTGACGCATGCCAGATACTTCAAGCCATGGGGCCTTATCATCTGCGCCGGAGTCTATATCGACGACATCGAGGAGGAGAGCGCAAAAATCGGAAAGGCCGTTCAGGAAGGCCTAAACAAGCTTCAGCAGGCCAACTCTCTCACCACGGCGCTGCTCGAGGCCAAGCATGATGCGCTGTACTTTTTCGCCTACGGCAAAAAACCCGAAGCGGTTGCAAACGACATAGACAACATGAAGAAGCTCTCCGAAAACAACGACCGGCTGAGATCGCGCGCCGATCGATTCCTCCAGGCTTTCAACCGTCGCGTCAAGAATGCCGGACTGCGCATAGAGGACGGCAAAAAGATCGATATGGCGGCCGGAAAGACGGCTGCCGTCGCCGGCGGGATCGGCACAAGCGCCCGGGAGACTTTCTCCAGCACCACTTCGGCCGGCAAGAACTTCATCACCATCTTCATCCTGATAGGCGCACTCATCGGAATGGTGCTGGCCACCCTTCTTGCACGCACCATCATCCCGCCGATCACGCGCGCGATCAAGGGCATCGTGGAGACTTCCGATCAGGTCGCCGCGGCCTCGAACGAAGTGTCATGCGCCAGTCAGGAACTCGCCGAGGGAGCGTCCGAACAGGCCGCGTCCATTGAGGAGACCTCTTCCGCCCTGGAAGAGATGACTTCGATGACAAAGCAGAACGCGGAGAATGCGAACCAGGCAAACGAACTCACGCGGGAGTCGAAGAGGATCGTCGATGAAGCCAACAATTCGATGGTCCATCTCACGGCCTCGATGGCCGAAATCTCGAGGGCCAGCCAGGAGACGCAGAAGATCGTAAAGACGATCGACGAAATCGCTTTCCAGACAAATCTTCTCGCTCTCAACGCCGCGGTGGAGGCCGCGCGCGCGGGTGAGGCCGGCGCGGGTTTCGCCGTCGTTGCCGACGAGGTCCGCAACCTTGCGATGCGGGCTGCCGAAGCCGCGAAGAACACCGCCGGAATGATCGAGAGCACGGTTTCCAAGGTCAAGGAAGGCTCCGCCCTGGTGGAGAAGACCAATGAAGACTTCCGCAAGGTCGCATCCTGCGTGGGGAAGTCGGGCGAACTCGTCGGCGAGATCGCGGCGGCCTCGATCGAACAGGCTCAGGGAATCAGCCAGGTCAACACCGCGATAGCCTCCATGGACAAGGTGGTCCAGCAGAATTCCGCCAATGCCGAGGAATCCGCCTCCGCATCCCAGCAGATGAACTCGCAGGCAACCAACCTGAAGGACTATCTGACGGAACTCTCGAAGCTCGTCGGCGGAGCCGCCGAAAAGAAGGCAAGAAAGAGCGGGAAGGCAAAAAAGCAAAAGGAATTGGAAGCTCCCTCAGACCCGCCGAAGGCTTTGGCCGCGCCGCGTTTCGCAACCGCCGGCAAGGGGAATTCCAAGAGCCATCCGGCAGCCGAACCGAATCCCGACCCCAAGAAGGTCATCCCCTTTGATGAGGCCGGTTTCGACGAATTCTGATTTTACAAAGGCTGCGGCCGGGCGACCGGCTTCACCTTTGACGGCAAGCCCATGATTACGGCTGCGGCCCAACGGCCGCAGCCGTTTCGTTTTTCCAGCGCCGTAAAATTTCCCCTCACACGCACGCGCGTCTTTCGATCCGTTCCGGATTGCCTTAATATGCAGGAGTCATCGAGCGTAATCACCGCACGAAAGCGGCGCGCCACAGCACTCTGTCAATGGAGGAACGGATGGTCGTTTTGCCGGTATCGAACAGGAGCACACCGTATAGTCTCAATCCGACGAAAATCATCGCACTGGGACTGAACTATCACAGCCATATCGCGGAGAGCCACAGCGTCAAGGTCCGAGGCTTCACGGAGGAGGTACCCGCGGAACCGATTTTATTCCCCAAGACCCCGAACGTTCTCATCGGCCCGGGTCAGCCGATAATCATTCCCAAATTCCTTCTGGATTACCGCTTCGAGGATCTAAGGACGGATTACGAAGCCGAGTTGGCGGTCATAATCGGCAGGACATGCAAAAACGTAAGTCTCGAAGACGCGATGAAGTGCGTGTTCGGCTACACGTGCATAAACGACGTGAGCCAGCGCAATCTCCAGACCGGAGACCGCGCGGGATGGTTTCGCGGCAAGTCCCTGGACACTTTCGGCCCCGTCGGGCCCCGCATTGTGCTGGCCGAAGATATCCCGGACCCCCGGAATCTCCGCATCCAATGCCGCCTGAACGGCGCCACCGTCCAGGACTCCAGCACGAGCCACATGATCTTCCCGGTCGCCGAGACGATCGCCTTCATTTCGAAAAACTTCACGCTGATGGAAGGCGACCTCATCGCTACCGGAACCCCGGCGGGCGTGGGCAGAATCCATCACGGCGATGTGGTCGAAGTGGAGGTGGAAGGCATCGGGGTCCTCTCGAACCCCGTAATCGAAGAGTGGAAATAATCCGGGCGGATCCATAATCCCGCCGGTCCGTAACGGGCGGGACGCCGGGTGCAGGCGCGGGGAGCTTTGCTCCCCGCATCTTTTCTCCGCCGCGTCCAGCGCCAACGGTCAGCCTGCGCTGCGCGAACCGAAGTAGGCCTTTGCCTGACGGTGTATGGCGAGGCTCACTTCCGCCGGGACATCCCTCAGGATCCGCTCCAGCGCCCCGTAGATCAGCGTCTGCAGCTCAGGCTTCATCCTCCGCACATGCTGGAAGGAATTCAGCATGCGCCCGGCGTTTGTATAGTTCAGAGGCGCCAGCTCGACAATCACGTCGGCTATCCAGTTTATGCCCCTCTCGTTCCAGATCATCTTGTTGTTGTTCGCCATGGAGAGGAACAGAGCCCGGCACCAGGTGGGCTGCATGATGTCGAAAGTCGGCCGCCTGCGCTCCCTTTCGATCTGCTCGAACACATCTTCGCAAGTTCCGCTCCCCACTGCCCGGAGATAGTCCGCATAGCCGCTTATGTTCCCATGCCACGCCCGGTAAGCCTCTTCCAGGATATCGTGCCGTTCGGGAGCCGAGCTGCGGTTCAGGGCAACGAGGGCGGACACCTTGTCGTTTGCGGTGGAAGCCCGCCTGTAGTGTTCCAGGATCGTCGCGTTGCTCTCGGGCGAATCCTTTACCGTCAGGAGCTCGAAGAGCACGCTTTTGAGCATGCGGTCCTCAAGGCCGTCGAGCATCGTTGCCGCGGACCAGGGCACATAGGTTTGGAGCTTTTCGAACCGCTCCCTCAACTCCGAGCCGTAGAGCCCGTTCACGGCGAGCATCAGGGACTCCCTGGCCTGAACGAGTTCCGGAAACCATGTGCTGTAGGCACGATCCATCGGCTGCTCGTCAATCCTCAGGAAATAGGACTTGAGCGCCGGCGTCAGGCCGTCATCGGCGAGAAGCTCTCCGTAGAGGCCGAGCCAGGCCACGTCGATCCGCTCGGCAGGCGAGAGCAGCAGCTTGATCCGTTCGGCATCGGTGAGCACCCGCATGGCGTCCACCCGGCAGTACTGGTTGGGATCGAGCCTCGCCTGCAGCATCAGGGTTTCAGTCGTCGCGCTTCCGTTTTCAAAAGTGCCGTAAAAGGAATAGTCCCTGTTGATCGACGCAAAGGCGGGCGGGGCCTTGAGATTGGCGAAGGTAAGGCCGGCCTCCGGAGCATTCAGTTCGAAAACGCGGGACGTTCCTTCAATGTCCCGTCCGGCCGCATCGACAAGCGCGATTTGAATCGGCAACACAAAAGGAGCTTCGCCCTCAGCGAGTTCCTGCCGGAAGTGTATGCGCCATTCGCCGGATTCCGGTTCAACGCTCGTTTCCGCCCTGAGTTTCGGATAGCCTATCCTGTAGAGCCATTCCCGCTTGAACTGTTCGAGGGATCTGCCCGAGACTTCCTCGAAGCATGCGAAAAACTGGTCCGTGTTTGCGTTGCCGAATCTGTATCGGGAGAAATAGAGCGATTTCCCGGCCTTGAAAAGATCGCCGCCCAAAAGAAGGCGAAGCATGCGGATCACTTCGGCCGCCTTCACATAGGTGACTCCGTCGATCAGTTCGTCGGGGTCGTTGAAGCCCTCCCGCACGATTCTTCCGGCATGCCCGGCATCTTCGATCGCAAGAGGCCCCAGAAGCGGATTCCG
>JAJFVB010000114.1 GCA_021372055.1 Desulfobacteraceae bacterium
CCCACGGTCTGAAGCCTGGTATCAGAATTCACGGACCCGCAATCGGGTATTTCCGCCCATTCAACTCCAGGAAAAAGTCCCCTGGCGGTCCTTCCTGAACAAGCTCCGCCAACTGGTAGTAGGCTGGGCGGGTAAAACGCGCCCGGAGCTCGCTGTCGGAGAGTTGACAGTAGAGCACGTTCGCCTCTCCGACGAAAAGAGTCGCAGGGTTGAGTATTTGACGCTCCCGGCGGTGTTTGAGGGTAAGCACGATGATTTCTTCGCCCGATTCCTCGCGTGATTTATCCACCCTGGAAACGACAAAAGGCGTGTCGGCAACTTCGAGCAGACAACTCGCGTGCCCGTCCCGGAGCAGGTAATCTCCGGACGGGGCTATTTCGAGCTTCGAATAGAGTTCCTCCAGGATCTCCTTTCTCGTGAGCCTGTTGCCGCGGTGGAACCATTCGCCCTCCTCGTCTATCAGGATTTCACAGGGACTCGGGTTTTCCGCGATGCTGTCGGTCATCCCAGCCCCCTCTCACACGCGCCGGCCGTATCCGAATCCTCTTCCCGCCCGTCGAAGCTCTTCGGACAATACCTTTCCATCTCACTGTAGACGCACCCGCAATACTGCTGGCGATACATCCCGAGAGATTTGGCAGCCTCCTGGCCTTCCCTCCACCCCTCGCGAAAGTCGCTGTAGTGGAACGGGATTCCGAACCTCCTGGATGCTTCCTCCGCAAGGCTCACGATCAGTTCGTGTTTTTGAAGCTTGCTGTAAAGAAGGGTGGTCGTGAAGGCGTCGAACCGGCTCTTTTTGGCCAGGCTTGCCGCAGCATTCAACCTCAGGGAATAGCAGTACATGCATCGGTTCGTTTCGCGGAAGGCGACTTGCCTGAAAAAGGTTTCAGGGTCGTAGTCCTTCCGTACGATAAGGGGCAGCGATTCCGTCGCGGCGTAGGAGATAAGGACATCCAGCCTCTTCCGGAATTCCGTGTAGGGCTGAATGTGCGGGTTGTAGAAGAACCCGTGCACGGCGAATTCCCCATGACGAAGGATGGAAAGAGGATATATGGTGCATGGGGCACAACAGATATGCAGAAGGATTCGAGCCATCGGCAAGCTTCCTCTTCGTTGGTCTTATACGCACTTGCGTTCAAGAATGCACCAGCGAGCGCTTTTGAAAAGCGTGGAGAGTTGCGTGCCCCCCCACCACACTCCCACGCCGCTACGCTGGCTCATTTCGGCGTTGAGGCTGCGGCCGTTGGCCAGCCGCCGCCAGCACCTCGCGGAATACGATCGGTCAGGAACCGAATTTTGCCCTCAGCGCCTCTGCAAGCTTTGCGGGAAGCCCGTCGAAGCTTCCGTTGCTCATGCAGACGATAAGGTCGTTCGGCCGAGCCGCGCGCACCAGATATTCAAGCAACTCCCCGGCGCTTTCGAAGAGCCGCGCGTCCTTGTTCCTCTCCCCGATCTGCTCGACCAGAAGTTCCACATCAAGGCGCTCCGAGGCCGGGATCGCCTCCATGCCCGGAGGCCGCTTGATGCAGACGAGTTCGGCCGCGTCGAATGCGCGGGCATAGTGATTCTGGAAAACATTGCGCCTGCTCGAGTTGGTCCGGGGTTCGAAGGCCACGATCAGCCTCCGGGTGGGATAGAAGAGCCTGAGCCCGACAAGGGTTTCATGAACGGCGGTCGGATGGTGCGCGAAATCCTCCATGAGGAGCACTCCGCCGAATTCGCCCAGAATGTCCTGGCGGCGCTTCACCCCGCCGAAGCCGAGCACTCCCTGCTGGATTGTCTCCATCGACAGGCCCGCGAGGGTCGCCGCGGCGATTACCGCGGTCAC
>JAJFVB010000115.1 GCA_021372055.1 Desulfobacteraceae bacterium
GTTCGCGACTGCTGGATGTGGGATGCGGAACCGGCGCCACCGTGGAACACCTGCTCCGGCGCTTTGGATTTCGCGCCGCGGGCGTCGATCCGTCACCTTCAATGCTTGCCATGGCCCGCGCCGGACACCGCAGTCTCTGCCTGATCGGTGCCAGGGGCGAGAGCCTGCCCTTTTCCGACTGTTTTTGGGACGGCATTCTCGCCGAATGCAGCCTCTCGCTTGCCCGCGACCCCGACGGGTTTGTCCGTGAATGCTTCCGTGTCCTGAAATCCGGGGGCAGACTGATCCTGAGCGACATCTATTTGCGCAATACGGAAACGGATCAGCCCCTTCGCGCGCTGTCGGCGGATTGCTGCCTCGGCGGAGCCCTCCCGCGCGAATCGCTCGGTTCGATACTCGTAGCGGCGGGGTTTGTCGTTTTAGCCTGGGAAGACCATTCTCCGGCGCTGAAACATTTTGTCGGGCAGCTCATACTTTCCGGGGTGTTTCCCCCGCAGTTTCCCGGCAGGTTCACCGGCTCCGGCTGTCGTGTGATATCGCCGCTCGAAGGGGCGATCGCCGAAGCCAGACCCGGATATTTCCTGGCAATCGCGGAAAAACCCGCAACGGGGTGCTTGCCCGGCCCAAAGTGAGGACTGCCGTGACGATTGAAACCGTGAGGATGATCGAGCTTGCCCAGCAGGGTTTTCATTGCAGCCAGATCCTGCTCATGCTGGGCTTGGAGGCACAGGGCAAAAGCAATCCCGACGTAATTCGGGTCATGAACAGCCTTGCCGGCGGACTGGGATTTTCGGGCGAAATCTGCGGCGCGCTCACCGGCGGGGCATGTCTTCTGGGGCTCTACGCCGGAAGAGGCGGCCCGGAGGAGGAGGAAGACCCGAAGCTCAATCTGATGATTTCGGAACTGATCGAATGGTTTTCCGCTGAATTCGGCACCTTGTACGGCGGCATCCGTTGCAGCGCGATTCTGGACGACAATCCCGGAAACCGCACCGCCCGGTGTCCGGTCCTGGTGGTGGGAGTTTTTGAGCGGGTAAAAGAACTTCTCAAGGAAAACGGATACGATTTCACTCAGGCGCGTCCATGATCGAACCGGTATTATCGGAAACGGAAAGCATTTGCCCGGATTGCCTCACCGTGATTCCGGCGCGCAGAGTTGCCCGCGGCGACCGGATTTACCTTAGGAAGACATGCCCTGAGCACGGCACGTTTGAGTCTGTAATATGGAGAGGGCCACCCGCCTTCTCATCCTGGGTGCGGCCGAAAATTCCCTCCCATCCGGCGGTCCCCTCCACGCCGGTCGGGAAGGGATGCCCGCACGACTGCGGCCTCTGCGCCGAACACCGCCAGCATACGTGTACGGCTCTTGTCGAAGTGACGCTGCGATGCGACGGGCTCTGCAATTTCTGTTTCGCGGATACGGGGAGGGTTACCGCCGCCGACCCGGATCCGGAAACCCTCGGAAAGCAGTTTGACCGGCTGCTCGCCTCCTCCGGGCCCTGCAATGTCCAGCTCTCCGGGGGAGAACCTACGTTGCGGGACGATTTGCCCGAAATCGTCCGCCTGGCCGGATCGCGCGGATTCCCCTTCATTCAGGTCAATACGAACGGCCTCCGCCTGGCCGGAGACCCTTCCTATGTTGCATCTTTGGCGGATGCCGGTCTTGATTCCGTCTTCCTGCAGTTTGACGGCATGACCGATGACGTTTACCGGAAGCTTCGAGGCCGGGAAATGCTCCGCGAGAAGATCCGCGCCATCGATAACTGCGCCGCGCACGGCGTCGGCGTGATCCTCGTAGCGACTCTCGTTCCCGGGATCAATACGGATCAGATCGGCGCGATGATCGAATTTGCCGTCCGGGAGATCCCGGCCGTTCGGGGCGTGCATTTTCAGCCCGTGAGCTATTTTGGAAGGTATCCGCGCAAACCCGACGACGCGGATCGCTTCACGATTCCTGAAACGATCACGGAGATCGAAAAGCAGACCGCGGGGAAAATCGGGGGCAAGCATTTGAAGCCTCCCGGCTGCGAGAACTCCTGGTGCTCCTTTCACGGTAATTTCTTCCTCCAGGCGGACGGAGAGCTGAAACCTCTGACGCCCGAGAGGGTCGAAACATGCGGCTGCGCACCGATTTCCGCGGCCGAGGGGGCCGCAAGGTCCCGCCGGTTTGTATCGCGGTTTTGGGCCGCCCCGGAAGAGAACGGTCCGGCGTCAGCCCGGAGCGGCCCAAGCCTCGGCCCATGGGACGAATTCCTGAGCCGCGCCCGGACGCATTCGCTCAGCATTTCCGGCATGGCTTTCCAGGATGCGTGGACGCTGGATCTTGAACGCCTCAAGGACTGCTGCATCCATGTTGCGCTCGCGGACGGGCGGTTGATCCCATTTTGCGCCCATTATATCACGGACAGCTCCGGGCGCTCCCTGTACAGGAACGCTCGGGCCGGAGCTTCGGCATGAAGCTCACTCCTCTTGAAGGATGGATCCGCGCCGATATCCGCGAGGGCGGCGGCGAACTCAGCCGGGAACACATCCGTGCGTTCCAGCTCGAAAAGCTCCGGGAAACCATCGACTGGTCCAAAGCGCGCAGCCCGTTCTACAGGGAGCGTCTGGCCGGTGCGGCCGCGCATGACTTGACATGCCCGGAGGATCTGTGGAAACTCCCTTTCACAACCGCCGAGGATCTCCGGCGTGAGCCGCACCGGTTCCTTTGCGTCTCGCAAAGCGAGGTAACCCGGATCGTGACACTCCGGACATCCGGGACGGCGGGGATTCCCAAGCGGGTGTTCTTTACGGCGGAAGATCAGGAAAGGACGATCGACTTCTTTCATCATGGAATGGCCACGTTGGCCGGCCCCGGAGACCGGGTCCTCGTTCTTCTTCCGGCCGAACGTCCGGGGAGCGCGGGCGACCTGCTCATACGGGGGCTGAAACGGCTGGGCGCGTTGCCCGTAGCTTACGGACATGTCCTCGACGCCGCCCGGACACTTGACATCATAGAGAGGGAGCGAATCGACATTCTGGTGGGCGTTCCCGTTCAGATCCTTCAACTGGCGCGGCTTGGCGGCGCCGGCAGTGCTCCCGGGGGCGTGCTCCTGAGCACCGATTACGTTCCGGATGGAGCCGTAAAGGAAATCGCCCGCGTTTGGGGCTGTGAAGTCTTCACCCATTACGGCATGACCGAGATGGGCTTTGGCGGCGGCGTAGAGTGTGAGGCGAGGGCCGGATACCATATGAGGGAATCCGATCTTTTCGTCGAAATTGTGGAACCGGAATCCGGGATTCCCGCCGAGGAGGGCCGGCCGGGCGAGATCGTGTTCACCACTCTTACGCGCCGGGCGATGCCCCTCATTCGTTACCGCACGGGGGACACGAGCCGGTTTTTGCCGAACCGGTGCCCGTGCGGAACCGTCCTCAAGACCCTGGCAAAGGTCGGAAGCCGCATGGATTCCGTACGGCTTCTCGCAAACCGGGCGCCGCTGAGCATGGCCGAGCTTGATGAGGCGGTTTTCCCCGTTGCGGGTGTTCTCGATTTCAGCGCCTGTCTCAGGAAAGTTCAGGGCCTGGACAGCCTGCAAGTCGATGTAAGGACGATGGAATCCCGTATTTCGTCCGCTCGCGCCGAAATACGGGAGGCATTGGAGGCCATTCCGGCCGTGAGTTCTTCACTGCGGAACGGAACACTGGCCCTGGACATCAGCATCCTGCGCGAGGGGCGGGCAGTCGCAAGAAATGCCAAACGTATCATTGTGGATGAGCGAAACCGATCGATACTCGAAAGTCCGGAATGAGGTTCGCAATATGAATGTTTTTCAAGGCATAGGGCAGTATCTTTCATCCGGCGAAAGCCTGGTTCTGGCCACCATTCTCGCCCGCTCGGGGTCCGCGCCCCGTGCCGTCGGCTCGAACATGGCCGTGCGCTCGAACGGATCAATCATAGGCACCATAGGCGGAGGCATCCTCGAAGCGCGGGTTCGCGAGATGGCAGCGGAAGTCTTCAGGAACCGCAAGGCTCTGGTCAAGAGCTTCACGCTCAATGAAGCGGACGCATCACGATTGGGCATGCTCTGCGGGGGACAGGTCCGGGTCCTGATACATTTCGTGGACGCATCCGATACCTTTCAGAGCCGGTTTTATCAGCTGGTCGCGGCCGCATCGGAGACGAATCGAAAGGGGTGGATCCTCACCCGCGTTCCTCGCGAGGACGGCCAATTCGATTGGCCGGAACGGGGATTTATCGGCAAAGACGGCTCGCTGACGGGCAGACTCGACCCCGTCCTGGTGCAGGATATCGTCGCGGGGTTCAACGGCAGGCAACCCGGAGTGGTCCGATACTGCGAAGAGCTCTTCCTCGTCGAACCAGTGAGCAATGACGGGGCGGTTTTCATCTTCGGCGCGGGACACATCTCCATGGAACTGGCGCCCCTGACCAGCCTTGTCGGATTCAAGACGGTCGTGCTCGACGATCGCCTGGAGTATGCCAATCGGGAGCGATTCCCCTCGGCGGACGAGATTCTTGTCCTCGATAGGTTCGACAATGCCATGAACGGTCTGCCCGTCGACACGGAGAGCTACCTTGTCATCGTGACGCGGGGACATGCTCACGACAAGACCGTGCTCGAACAGGCGCTCAGGACGAAGGCCGGATACGTCGGCATGATCGGAAGCAGGAGAAAACGGGACGCCATATACAGGGCCCTGCTCGAAGAGGGGTTCGGCCGCCCCGATCTTGGTCGCGTACATTGTCCCATCGGCCTCGATATTGGAGCCGAGACGCCCGAAGAAATCGCCGTGTGCATCGTTGCCGAACTGATCAAAGCCAGGGCCGGGAAAAACGCATGAAAAGCAGTGCCCGCATCGTCGCGCTGATCCTTGCCGCAGGCTTTTCCTCCAGGATGGGGAGCTTCAAACCGCTGGCTTCTTTTGGAGATTCCACAATGATCCAGGAGGCTTGCAAGCGGTTTCTGAAGGCGGGGATAGCGGACATCAGGGTAGTCGTCGGGTACAGGGCGGACGAAATCACGCCGGTTCTCGATCGTCTGGGCGTACGGTGGATTCTGAATGAGGACTATGACAAGGAAATGTTTTCTTCAGTCCTTGCAGGCATCAAGAGTTTCGAAGTCGGCGTGGAGGCTTTTTTCCTTCTTCCGGGAGACATAGCCACATTCAAACCGGAGACGATCCAGGCACTTGTCGAAGCCTACAATAGCGAAGATCCGAAAATAATCCACCCTCGCTTCAGCGGCCGCCGTGGCCATCCGCCACTTATCCCCGCATCTATCGCGGCTCACGCCCCGCCCCCCGATTTTCCCGGCGGGATGCGGGCGCTGCTCGGCCGCTTTGAAGACAGGTCCGTGGATCTGGACGTTATCGATGAAGGCATCCTTCTCGATTGCGATACGCCCACGGATTACGCATCAATTGCGGAACGGTGCTCAAGGCAAGGAGTCCCGTCCGAAAGCGAATGCGAAAAGATCTGGTCGAAGCTCAAGGTCCCGGGGAACGTTATCGCCCATTGCACTCTGGTGTCCGAGCTTGCCCGAATGCTTGCCGTCCACCTCAATATGGCGGGAATGTCTTTGAATATTCCTCTCATCGTCGCTGCGGGCCGGCTCCACGATATAGCCAGAGGCGAGCCCGACCATGCCGGGGCGGGAGCAAAGCTCCTCGCCGGGCTTGGCTATCCGAAAGTGGCGCGGATAGTGGCATCGCACATGGACATGCAACCGCACGGGGCTTCGCTGGATGAAGCCGACCTGGTCTACCTGGCGGACAAGTGCGTGGAGCAGGACCGGTTGGTCACGCTGGACGAACGGTTCGAGGAGTCGCTTCGCCGCAAAGCGGCCGGACCCGAAGCCGCGAGAAAAATCGCCGAGCGGTTCGCCAACGCCCAAAGCATCGCCCTCCACATCGAATCAGTCCTGCAGCGCCCTGTCAGGGACCTGGTCCTGCGATACAAAAGAGGGCTGCTGGGCGCGGCTTTCGGCCGTCAAAGACTGATCTGCCTGGCAAGACACGGATCCATCCGGCCGCCGTCGGATCGGAAAAGGTTCATCGGCCAGCTGGATCTTCCGCTGAACGGGGACGGAATTTTGCAGGCGGAGCTGCTTGCGGAGGCTCTTCGGGATTTTCCCCTCTCCGCGATCTTTTGCAGCGATTTGAAGCGGTCGGCCGATACCGCGCGCGCCGTTGCGGAACACCACCGGATTGAGTTCACTCGACGCCGGGACTTGAGGGAAATCGCTCTCGGACGGTGGGAAGGCCTTGGTTTCGATGAGGTCATTCGCGATTTTCCCGCGGAGTTCAAAGCCAGGGGATCAGATATCGTGCATTGCCCCCCACCCGGCGGAGAGAGCTTCTTCGACTGCGCCTTGCGAGTGATATCAGCTTTCTACGACATCCTGAATTCCACGAGAGGAGATATCCTCATCGTGGGACATGCGGGCGTAAACCGCATCATTTTGTCCCAGGTTCTGGGAAGGTCTCTCGACGGTCTTTTCGGCATCGATCAGGAATATGGTTGCCTGAACCTGATACTCCAGCGGTACCCGGAATTTGAATTGAAGCTTCAAAACGGATCTCTGTCCGAATTCAGGCGCTTGAAGGCCGAGCTTCACACAGGCCAGATTTTCAGCGAGGGGAAAATATGGGAGAGCTGATAGATCTTTCGGCGTACAAGGCCCGCAGGGAAAAGAGCGGGGGAAATCATTTCCCCCGCTCTTTTCCATTAATTCTATTCCGATCAGTTATCTAAAAGATTTCATTCCCCAACAATGCGAGGACCATCCTGTTCGCACTCTTTTTGAGCAAAGCGGATTGTATCAGGTCCGCATTAGCCAGCTTCTTCATCCTGGCAGCATTGTCAAACAGCATGAAATCCGCAATGGGCTTCTTTTTCTGAACAGCGTATGCCTTCACGCTCGCATTCACTGCAAATTCGGATGCAATGTCGCCCTCGCGCAATGTGGCATCAAACAAGTCTCTGCCGGTTTTGTCAGCCTGAACGAACAGAATAATCCTGGCCTTTTTCTTGGCAGCTTCGTCGATATATTTGTTCATTGCGGCCCGTTCGGCAACGGGGTTCTGCGAATCATGAATCAAAACCACCTCGTACATTCCGCAATTGCTGACACCCTGTGCGAAACACTGCTTCACGTCGTCGCCTATCTGTCCCTGGAAACCGCTGTAGACAATGCCGATCTTCAACGGATCGTTCAGCCTCTGTATCCATTGCTTGGAGTTTGCCGCCAGGCTGTCGCCCTTCTTGCACCCGGCCAGAACATTGTTAAGATCGTCGACGGCCCTCCGTTTCTGGCCCGTGTACATGCGACAGACCCCGACATAGAACTTGGTGGACAGGTCGTCTGGATTCAACCGCGCAGATTGCTGAAAACTATAGAGCGCCTGCTGATAGTTTTTCTTGTCGAATTGGTACATGCCCCTCTGAAAAAGCTTGTCGCCCTGGACCTGAGCCTCCGTTTTTTTCTGTCCCTTGGGCTGGGCGGCGGTTGCGGCCTTGGTTTCCAGCAGCGCATAAAGTTCGGGTGGCTTGGTGGCATTGAAGTCCTGGATAATCCTGGTAGCTGCTGCAAGTCCTGCCTGGCCGGTAGCTTTGCCGGTCTTGTCTACGTTGCCCAGCAGAGCCGACAGAACGTCCATCTGCTCGCCCTGGTTTTCTCCGATTGCCTCTCCCTGCCAGATGATCCTCCCGCTGAGATCGTAAGCCTTCATCCTGAGTTTGATCGCCGCGGTGATTTGCCCGGAGAGCACCCCGCTGGCGTTGCACGACACATAGAGGATCTCGGGTTCCAGCACCACTTCGACATCGGGCGATTGCTGCCCCCCGACATAAGGGGGCAGAGACTGCACTTCGACCGCACTGTCGAAAATAGCCGATGCCATCGTCATGCAGACCGGGGAAATACTGCGTCCGACATCTATTTTAATGGGAGCGCCGGACTTGTCCTGCCTGTAGACATAACTTCTTATGTCTTCATTCAGGTATATACCTGCACGCGCGTGGACCTTTTCGGCTACCGCAAACAAGCGGTTGAGCTCCTGGGCCGGGTCCGAAGACGACGGCGCCTGAACAACGCACCCGGATGACAGCAGAGCCATACAAAACAGCAGAAAACCCAAGAGCGCATTTTTCCTTTCCGAAACCATTGCCTCCCCCTTTTTTCAGTAAGCAAGTAAACGGGATATATCGACTGCCTATCGAATAACAAAAGCGAATAGATAACTTTTATAAAGCTCGAATAGATATTTGAATAAATTATTCATCAGGAATGAAAATCGAATAGCAGATTCTAGCCAACCTGTTCCTCTAGTATACTCCAAGAAAAACTTTTTTCAAGCCATTCATCTGTTATTTAACGGTCCAGCTTAGGAACAGTAAACAATTTGACTACAATAATGAATTATTATAATTATGTTGAATCGGCTTTAAACCGATATTTGTGACAATTACCAAATGGAGCGTGTCCCACTGTATTTTGACACGACATGGCTGGCAGATGCATATGATAGTGATTATTTGAGATAGTAATTACTATACAGTAGGAATGCTATTTCTGTTTGTGATCCTGAATAATCCAAGGTCTCCGAATTCTTTCATATCTATTCACAGTACTTGACCGTTGCCGATTCTGATGCTGGAAAGCGAGCATGAGTCACCTAGATCACAATACTCCTCCCGAGAAATGTCCCAGTTGCTCCTGTGAGGGAGAGCCTCTTCTGAACCGCGCCGATTATCTTTGCCCGAAGTGCGGTTTTGAACTGGCTCACCTCGATATCAGCCCCAACGGCTCCATACGCGGTGTGTTCGGGTTTCTGCTGACGCTGGGCCAAGTGCTTCAGGACCGCTATAGAATTCAGAAGGTGCTGGGGAAAGGAGGGTTCGGGGCCACTTATCTTGCAGAAGACATCAAGCTGAACTCCAAGCGGCGCGCTCTCAAGGAAATCCCGGAACTGCTCTTCGACGAACAGGAAGTAAAGATCCTGTCTCAGATGAGCCACCCCTCGGTCCCGGATATCATTGACCGGTTCAGGGATGGATGCATGATCTATCTCGTGCTTGAATTCGGAGGGAGCCGCACTTTGGGAAGCGAATGCCTCAAATCGGGCGGCATTCTGCCGATACCCGCAATAACCTTATATATGCAACAGGTCTGCGAGGCATTGGACTACATCCACTCCCAGAGTCCGTCGATCATCCATAGGGACCTCAAGCCTGAGAACATCCTCATCGACGACAATGACAGAATCATGCTGATCGACTTCGGGATCGCCAAGCAATGCGATCCTACCGCCGCCACTCGGCTGACGGCACGCGCCTCCTCCCAAGGCTTCAGTCCGCCGGAGCAAACCTTGGGAACAGGTACCGACGAGCGGTCGGACATTTATTCTTTTGGCGCAACCCTTTACTACCTCTTGACCGGCAAGGCCCCGGCCGCAGCCCATGAGCGTTTGCTGGGGAAAGAAATCGAACCGCCCTCCAAGTTTTTTCCCGGTCGCCTTTCGTCAAGATTTGACAGAATCCTCCTCAGTACTCTTTCTCTCAATGCCAATCACAGGCCGGAAAGCATTGGGGGCCTGCAATGCCTTATAGACGAACTGAAGCGGGCGCATCGCTCCGGGTCTGCCGACCCATCCTTTGGCAGTACCACGGAGGCAGCCCCTACAATCGCGCTCAGGCAGGAATCGGATACCCCTCAACCTCAACCGGATGTTCCGATTGAACCGCTAAGAATTTTCGCCACACAAAAAACGCCGGGAGAAAAAGGCTGGAACATCAGGACAAGGATTCCCGGGTCTCAAACAGCCCTCCTGCTGCTCCTGGCAGCGTCTGTTTTCATAGGGGTATATTACGCATCGAACATGTTCATCGGTCCCGTACAGCCCGGCCCCCCCACTGGAATCGAGGCGAGGACCGAAAACGGGAAGATCGCCGTAAGTTTCAATGCTCCCGCCTCGGACGGCGGAAGCGTGATCATCCGTTACACGGTCGTTTCGAATCCCGGAGGCAAAACGGCCGAAGGTCCCGGCAGCCCGATAGAAATGCCGGGCCTCGAACACGGAACGGAATACACGTTTACGGTGAGTGCGACCAATTCGAAGGGAACCGGACCCGCGTCCGCCCCATCCGGAAAGGTCACGGCGGAAACGCCGAAATCACCCGCTCCTCCTCCGGAGTCCCCCATTCCTCCGGAGCGAAGAAAACCACCAAGGAAATCCCTCGACCGTTTTCTCCGTGACATGCTCGACACAAGCTCAGGCAATCCCTAACTCAACCGAATCGTACAAGGAGGCGTAAATGTTAATGTTTAGATCCAACTTACCGGCCAGCACCACCCCTCGCAGCTTCGCCCTGGTCCTCTCTGCGGTCTTCCTGCTCTCCACTCTTGCCTTCGCGCCTCTTACGGGTGCACAGGATGCCCTGCCGGGCACCTACGGGTTAAAAATCTATTCCGTCAATTCGATCACCTATCCGTTTGTTCAAGTCTACTTCCGCTCCTTTGACCAGAACATGCTGCCGCTGGTAAATCTGAACGAGAGAAACATCGGTCTGATGGTGAAAGGCCGATCATATGATCCCATGAAGCGCCAGTATTTCGTACAATCGCTTCGGCAGCGGCAGGAAGCGGCCCGCACGGTCATCATTCTCGACGCGAGCAAGTCCATGCAGGGCCTTCCTTTCGAAGCGGCGCTGAGAGCCTCAGCCCGGTTTATCGACAGCAAACGGCCACAGGACGAGGTGGCGATTTTGGCGATCAGGGATACCAAAGAGGGTTTCGAAACGGTGTCGTCTTTCGAGCGGGACCCGGGCGCGCTCGCAAGACGCATGGCCGATGTGAGATGCGACGGCAAAAGAACGCGTCTTTTCGATACCATTGCGGCAGGTTTGCAGGCATGCGGGGCCGCCTCGCAGGGTTCTGTCAGCCCCGGTTCGTCCAGCATTATTGTTTCCAACTCCATTGTAGTATTTTCCGACGGCAGGGATGAGGGGAGTGCGGTCTCCAGGGAGGAACTCAATACCCGTATTTCGTCCCTTCCTATCCCGCTCCCGATTTATTCCCTGGCATATTCGAAAGTGAGCCAAAAGTGGTTCAAGAATCTGGAATCGCTGTCAAAGAATTCATTCGGGAAATACTATTTGATAGCTGAATCCTTTGACAAAATGCAAAGGACGGTCGAAGAAATACAGAATATCATCCAGAGCGATTATGTCCTGACATTCCGCGCCTACGTCCCGATTGACGGCGCGGAGCATGCATTCAAGGTCGGCGTGGAGTACCCGGCCGGGAGCGGCAAATACAAATACGAAAGCGCAAAATTTGAGGCGCTGGAGCCCCCTCCGGATCCACGCCTGCTCCAGAAAATAGATGAATTGCGCTTTAACCTCCCCGACACACCGAGCGGAAGTCCTTTCCTGGAGAGGGTGGCAACACAGCCTCAATAGTCCGTTTGGCCGGGATTCCCGGGGCGACGGAATTTGCGCGGATAATCAACGCATATACGGCTCGGGCGCATCTAGCGCAATCACAGCGCGGACGCGCCCGGGCCACAACACATTCGGTGATGATAACATCATGAATAAAGCTACCGGGTTGTTAATTGGCCTCTTTGCGGCAGGCACTTTGGCCTTTACGAATCCGTCCCTGAACGACTATCAGGACTTCATGCGCCAGGAGATCATCAAGCAGAGCCGGAAAAGCGGTGAGGCCTCGCTCGAGCGGATACTGGGGCCCCTGCTGGGCGGCTTTGCGGGAGGCCTGATCGCAAGCCAGACAATCAGAGAGGACTACATATTCTTCAGCACGTATGAATTGTCGATAGGGAAAAAGCGGCTCAGGGCGCTGGGGATAGCCAAAAAATTTGTTGTGCTGGAGGTGCCGTCGTAAAGAATCGTCCGATCGAGCAAACCGCGCGGCGGCGTTCCCGATTTTATGCCCGGAAGCCAGCCCGAAACAAGATGAGCCCCGCCCTGTTTGAAGGGCTTCACGGCAATAGCCGATAAAGCATCGCCTGAGCGCGGCCAGCCCTCCGATTGAAGTCCAGGCAGTTCTCCTTATGGCCGAGCCGTCTATCCACATCACTTTTCACCCGGTTTCTTGCTCGGCTGCGGCTGTGATTTGGGCGCCGGGGCCGGGGCCCTTGGAGCGGCTTGCTGCACTTTTGGAGCCGGTTGTTGAGCACTCGGCCCGGTTTGCCGGACATTGGGCGACTGGCGCGCGGGTGGATGCCTGCTCTGTATTTGCTGCGGTTGAGCGCCCTGTCTCGTCATCCCAGGCGAAGCGCCTTGCTCCGGCCTTGCTGTAACCGGAGCCCGATCGGTTCTCGAGGGTTGGACGGTGCCGGTCGGTTGCGTCCCCTGGCCTCTCATTCCGGGTGCGGCGCCCTGCCGTTGAACCTCCGGAGAAGTACCGGGTTTCGTGGCCGAGTCCGGGCCCCTGGTAACGTTTCCCGGCAGCGGCTGGTTTCCTTGCCGGGTCGCTTCCGGTGAAGCTCCCTGCCCCACCGGGCCAAGGGGGGAAGTCGTGGTCCTCACGTTCTCGGGTTGCCGGGCGGGGGCTGCAACTCCCCCTTGCGCATGGGGAGTCGATGCCGGCCCGGCTGGAGCTGCGGGTGGGTTTATTCCCATTCCCGCCGTACCGGGCCTCGTATCGGTTGCCTGTCCGGCGGATACTGAGGACTTGGGCACAAGGATCTTTTCGGCCGATTGCGCGTGCGGAGCTCCCGAGCGCGCTCCAGGCGGACCCGCAACCGGAGGAGAACCCGGCTGATAGGATCTCGTTGCCTGTGCTTCGCGGCCACGCGCCTGCCCTTCCTGAGCGGAGGCAGGATAGTGCTGCACTCCTGCCGCCGGGGGAGTTTGCGGCTGCCCGGCTGTTCCGGATTGCATCATGGGAGACGCGGCATTTGGGACCTGAGTCGGCCCCTGCCCCTGCTGCGTGACGGCTTTGCCGGGCATGGGCCGCAATCCCGGATCCTGCGGCCTCATGCCTGGAAAAGCTTGATTTTGAAGCAGTGTGCCCTGTGTTCCGATTCGTTGCCGCTCTTGGTCCGGTTGACCTTTTCCGAATGCGGAAGACGCAACCGCGGGCTTCACCTTCCTATTGGCTTCAGCCCCCCTGGCTCCCGCCTGAACATTCTGAGAGCTCGCCCGGTCCGGGGGAACGCTGCCGCCGGTCAATTTCGGTCTCGTTATGGCCTGCTTTCCGGGTTCGATTGTCCTGGCGGAGGACACAGCCTGCCTGAATCCCGCCGCGCTTACCTCCGTCGCGTTACCGCTGCCGGTCCGGCGATTGTTCTCGACCCTGCCGAGGAAATCACGGGAAGGTCTGGGGGTCTCGGAAGAATTGGCGGAACGGTACCGGCCATCCTGTCCCGCGTTTTTTTCGACTATTTTATTAACGTCAGCGGCGGGATGAAAACGATTCGCCAGCGCATCCGGATGGATATCTTTTGAGAGCACGGTCTGATAATTCCGGGCGGAGTAGAATCTTTCACGGGGGACGATCACGGCTGAGCGGTGAAAGGCCCACCCTCCCGCGGCGACGTCAGGAAGAGGCATGGAGTCTTCCAGGACAACCGTCATCGGCCCCCAGTAATTATGCGCGTAATAGGCTTCAGTGGGGGCAAGGGGGATCCATCCCACCTCGGATTCGCCGGACACCCAGGCGACCCGCCCAGGGTTCCACGCGCACCCCGGGTAGTCGTTGCCGGCCGAACGTTCTTCAGTGGGAGGCTCCCAGTACCAGTCGGCATTCACGCCCACCCAGTTGCCGTAATGATGTGTAACGTATCCGAACGTCTCGTCGGGAACCCAGACCTTCTCGCCGTTCCAATCGGTCCAGCAGCCCCGGGTGAAAGGCCGCCAGGTTGCCGGGACAGACGTGGGCCGCCACATTTCGCGATACCCTCCGTCGTAATAGACCCTCTCCCACTTGCCGTTTTCTTCCAGATCCGCCGCGCAATCGCCGATATCCCGGGGGAGATGCTTGCTCCTGCCCGTTCGGCTTGAGGGAATGTCCCGCGCGCCGTTCCAGTCATCCCACGCGGCATCGACAGTTCCATCCCCGGAGACAAGCTGATTCCGGTTGGCGATAATGGATTGCCCGGGAGGTATGGTATATCTTGCATTTCGGGCCGGTTGGACGATATCGGCGCTCCCGTCCAGGACAATGACTTCAACGGACTGGTCACCGACGTATACGTCAAAAACAGCTTCACTTTCGGCAAGGACATAGCCAAAGGGTGTCGTCGCCTTAATCGCGCCGCCAAGGTTCTTGTTATAGAATCGGGCAATGCCGCACCCGATGTCCACCTCCGAGGCATCCCTTTTGAGAGCCACGGCCTGAATATGCGTGTTCGCACCTATCCGGAAGGAGATCCCGTTGGGGATTATGAATTCCGCGTGTCCGGCGGCATCAGAATAGATCGCATCCTTCATGCCGAAGGGAGTGTCTTTCCATATGGGCATCCAATCCTGAGAATGGAGCGAGTTGCAGAGCACCTGGCCTTCGACATGGGAGATGCGGCCCACTACAGGCACTTCCGGAACTGTTGCGGTCACAGATGCAGTGATTCCCGCGACAAACAAGAGAGCCAGGGCGGTCGCTAAAACCCAATGAAAATATCTCTTCATCTCCTCTCCCATTGATTGATACCCAATTGCGCTCAAGATAGAACAAATGGGAAAAAGCGGGGGAAATGATTTTCCCCGCGCCCCTCGAGGTTTCCGTCGCTCTGGCGCTTGCGGCCTTGGCCAAAATGAGCAGCGCAGCTGCGTGTGGGGTGTGGGGAGCAGGCTCCCCACGATCTGAAAGCTTGGTATCGTCTTGGACGCTCAGTGGTATGAATCCTCACCGACTATGATTCATTCCTGTTAAATAAAAAAAATCAAGAGAAATGGAGTCTAATTCCGATTCGAGAAACCAGTTGAACTTAGGATACACAAAGTGCAGCACACTGAGTATTGATATCTGATTCTTACAGACTTCGTATAGTCTACATACTATACATTCATACCGGTTATCGGTCAAAATAAATCTTTTATCTCAAGATCACACTCAAACCGATATAGACATAGAGTTCATGGCATGGTAGAAAATTCCAAGTCGGGAAAGGAATCAATAAACCTTTTCATTACCTAATAGAGGTTAAATGATGCCTATTCTCATTTTATATGAGGACGTTGCGGGTGTATTTTTGGCAGTTCATATAAGATACTTGTTATTAGGTGATATAAACAGTCTTTAGCTTGTCCCGATATACCATTCGCTCCGAATTTCAAGGGAAAGTTCTGTATGAGCATACATATAGAGTTCCGAGGCCGCCGAGGCAAGAACGGGGGCATGATCGGTTTGTCATCAAGCGATGAACGTTTTCTGGGCACCAGTGGCGATATTGTTCTCACCGGGGAGGGCATCCTCCCGAAGCACGCCCGCCTCTTTTCGACTGCCAACGGTTTGCAGATCGAACCGATGAGCGATGCGGCCGTTTCCATAAATGGGAAGGACATTACCGCGCCTGCGCCCGTAAATGACGGCGACTGGCTTGCCCTGGGCCCCATAATGTTTCAGGTCAGGCTCGGGAAAAAGCACGAGGAGAAAAAGCACGCCCAGCCGGTGCAGCCACACGCAGGCAACCAGGTCATCCTACAAATCGGCCGTCTGCCGGAATGCGAATTGTCCATTCCATCCCCCCTCGTTTCCCGCAATCATGCAAAAATGCATTTCCAGAACGGCAAGCTGGTCCTGCAAGACCTGAACAGCACAAACGGAACTTTTGTCAACGAAAAGCGCATCTTCACCCCGACCGTGCTGAATCCTGGGGACAAGGTGGAAATCGCGGCATTTGCCTTCACATTCACCGGCGAAGCGCTGCAACCGATAGACGATTCCGGTCTGGTGCATCTCGAGGCGAGGGGCCTGACGAAAGAAGTTCGCGACCGTTCGACGGGCCAGCCAAGAAGACTGCTCGACGATATCGACCTGGTGATCGAGCCTGGAGAGTTCGTGGTTATTTTCGGAACCAGCGGTTCCGGCAAGTCCACTCTCCTCGATGCCCTGAACGGCCGCCGTCCCGCCACGTCCGGTCAAGTTCTGTTCAACGGCACCGACTTTTATTCCGCCTTCGACGTGTTCCGATCGGCGATAGGGTACGTGCCTCAGCAGGACATCGTTCACCGGAAGATCTGTTTGCAGAATGCTCTCCAGTATACGGCCCGTCTGAGGCTGCCTTCGGACACCTCGGGAGAGGAAATCAAATCTCATATCGCGCGCGTCCTGAACCAGGTCGGGTTGAGCGACAAGGCCCTGAGTCCCATCGATACGCCTGCCCCGTTGAGTGGAGGACAACTCAAGCGGGTCAGCCTGGCTGTCGAGCTTATCGCCAATCCAAACGTTCTGTTCCTGGATGAGGTGACAAGCGGCCTCGATGCGGGAACGGACAAAAAGATGATGCAGCTCTTTTCGGAACTGGCGTCCGAGAACAAAACCATTGTATGCGTGACACACAGTCTGGAGAATGTCGATGTCTGCGATCTGGTACTGTTGCTTCACCGAGGAAGAATCGTTTTCTTCGGAGCTCCCCGGGAAGCTGTCGAGCACTTCGGGGTCTCCCGCCTCTCGGACGTCTATGAACTGATAGATTCCCGTCCGGTTGAGTTCTGGTCCCAGAAGTACGCCGAGTCGCGATACCACGAAGCATATATCCGTAAGAGGAAGTCTGACGCCAGGGGGCAGGAACGGGAGCAAAGGAAGGCCGGGACGAAGCGGTCAAAACCCGAGGAATCCCGGTTCAAGTGGTCGCAACTGACGACCCTGACAAGAAGATACATCGATTTGCTCCTGTCGGACCGGCGCAATCTGGGCATCCTCCTGCTTCAGGCCCCTCTGATTGCAACTCTGATCGGACTGGTCTTCGATACCTCCGGTCCACTCGACGTCCGGGTCCGCGCCGAATCCAACATCGCGCTCATGCTTGTACTGTCGGCCATCTGGTGCGGCTGTCTCAATTCAACTCGCGAAGTCGTAAAAGAACTTCCGATTTACCTGCGCGAAAGGGCAATCAACCTGAGCCTCGGCCCTTATCTGGTCAGCAAGCTCATTCCCCTTGCCGTGCTGTGCCTGGTCCAATGCCTGGCCATGCTGTCGATCGTCACGCTTCTGGCCCCCTGGTCCGGGGATTTCACGGCCCGGCTGATCACTCTGTTCGCGGCAGGCATGGCCGCAACAACCATGGGGCTGGCCATAAGCACCCTTGTCGACACAAACGACAAAGCCTCCGCGCTGATTCCCATCATGCTGATTCCCCAGGTAATACTCGCAAATGTGATCGTGAAGCTCGGAGCTGTGGCAAAGATCATCGCGCAGTCAACCATGATATCCTTTTCGGCATTTGACGCGATGGTGGGGACCTTCTCCAAGGACATGTCCCCCCTGATGCCGGCGGAGAGAGCCTTTCCGGTAGACCTGGGAATTACCGCCGCCCTGTGTATCGTCTTTTTCATTGCAGCACTCTTTGGCCTGAAAATCAAAGATCGAAAGAACTGAAGGAAATGATGAACCTTTCCAATGAAGCAAGAGAGCGAACTTGCCCGAGTTGCAGGGTTACTACCAGTGAGTCGGTTCTGAGCCAGGGGGAGTATCGTTGCCCTTCGTGCAGCTTTGAAATGGCGCACCTGGACACTGCTCCAAACGGCTCCATCAGGGGCGTGTTCGGATACTTGTTGTCTGTCGAACAGACAGTGCAGGACCGCTATCTCATCCATAGCGTTCTGGGAAAAGGAGGTTTCGGCGCGACCTATCTCGTCGAAGACCTCAAGCTGAAAGGCAAGAGGCGTGCATTGAAGGAAATCCCGGAACTGCTGTTCGACGAACACGAGGCCAATCTTCTAAGCCAGTTGAACCACCCCACCATCCCGGACATTATCGACCGGTTTGTCAATTCCGGGATGGTATATCTCATACTGGAGTTCGGCGGACGGCATACTCTCGGTACCGAGTGCAAGCGGTTCGGGGGGCGAATGCCCCTCGGGAGGTCTGTATCGATAATGCGCCAGTTGTGCGATGCGCTGGCTTATCTCCACGCGCAAGACCCGCCGATCATTCACAGAGATCTGAAACCGGACAATGTTCTCTTGGACGATAACGACAGGATTATGCTGATCGACTTCGGAATTGCGAAAGAGTCCACCGATGGAACGACCCGGATGATGGCCAAGGCCGCCTCCCATGGATTCAGCCCTCCCGAGCAGGTCATGGGGACGGGAACCGATGAGCGATCGGACATTTATTCCTTCGGCGCCACTTTCTACTATATGATAACAGGTCAGATCCCCGCAGCCGCACACGAGCGGGTAGCAGGCAAGGAGCTTGCCCCGCCGTCGAGCCTGGTGCCAAACCTGCCGCCGGAATTCGACGAAACCATACTTAGCACTCTCAGTCTCAATATAAATCAGCGCCCGGCCAAGATTGACGACCTGAAATACATGCTGGATGCGCTCAGTGGTCTTACAGTTCCCGAAATGCCGCACACTTCCCAAACCGTCAGAATCGGCCCGACTTCCGGTGGATTTGCGTCCTCGCAGCCGGGGACTTCGGGAACGGGTATGACGGGCATAAAGATCCCCACATCCGGACCGATTCTTTCGAAAACCGGCGGGCAGGCCGTTCAGCAGAAAAAAGACATCAAGCCCTATATGGCAATAGCTGTCGCCTTGCTTGCCGGTTTAGCCATTGGCGCCTATTTTCTCTTTGGGGGCAAAACCGAAAAGCAACCGGCTCAGCCGGCACCAACCGCCGTGCAGCCCCCATCCCAGCCTGCGCCCCAAGCGCCTCCGGTTCAGACGCAGAATCTACCCCAGACCCCGGCGGCGACGCTTCCGGGCCAACCGGGCATAGCGGCTCCGCCGGCAGATCCCACCCATCAGCCACAACCCCTCCTGCCGGGCGGCCAGCCTCCTGCGCCCTCTCAGCAAGTCCAGCCGACAGGAGCGGAAACAAAGCAGGAGCCGGGAGTCAGTGCCGAGGAACTGCTCAAGTCACGCCGCTCGGAGCAGAATATAACTCCTGATTCCGGAGAACCTGCACCCGAGCAGCAGAATACAAAGAAGCCCTCAACGCGCACCTCACCCGGAAAAGCAGGGGCGCCCCCTCCACCCAGGCGTTTTTAGCGCTGAGCCTGCACCTTTTGGATGAGACCCTGGCGGAACGGCCTCATACCAATGAGCGTTCAAGACGATACCAAGCTCTCAGACCGTGGGGAGCCAGCTCCCCACATCCCCGCTCGCGAATCTGTTCGCAATTGGGCTTAGCCTCTACCTTTGCGTTCAGTTGCGCTCTATCCGGCACTGGTCTCTCTATTGGCCTTTGATTGCAGCCGCGCTGCCGGGGATCTTTTTGGGGACATGGATGCTCAAGGTCGTTTCGGCGCGTTTTCTGGAACCCGCCCTTGCCCTTGCGGCCAGCCTAGCCCGCATTATTTCATGAGACTTGGCGTGAAAGCCCTTGAATATGGTCATCATGAGTCATGAGCACGGATTTTTCGGTAGTACGGCCGGCTGGGAGGCTCTTGGAATCGGTCCCGAATCCTTTGTTTCCGTTATCAGCTCATATTTTGTCCCCGACACCCCGATTTCGGGCGCACCTGTAGTGTCGGATTCTGTTTTCATGGTGAGTAGAGTCGGTTCGAGAGGCGTGCCGTCAGCATCGGAGCGGCATTTGCCGAATGTTTTGTAGTACGGTTGCAAACAGGCACTGATAGGGATCGGCACGGGGCGCAGCACAGCGGCGGCCGGAAAACCGGTGAGCCCGTCGAAGATCAGCAGGGGATGCAGCATATACTGATCGTAGTAGCCGTGAAAGAAGCAAAGCTGCTGCATGCCATGAACGGGATCGTCGGTAGCGTCCATGTCGAGCACGATGACCTTGCGCGGAGCCGGGTGTGCAGCCACGGGCCTCGCTCAATCG
>JAJFVB010000159.1 GCA_021372055.1 Desulfobacteraceae bacterium
ATGATTTAGACCCCGAGAACAATGTATCGGCAACCATCAGAGGACGTGCAAATGACGACGAAATTGCGAGTAGCGGCAGTGCAGGCGGGGGCGGTCCCCTTTGATGTGCAAGGCAGTCTGGAGAAGGCCCGCGGGCTGGCTGCCGAAGCGGCCGCGAAGGGCGCGAAACTGGCGGTTTTCCCGGAGGCGTTCATCTCCATATACCCGAAGGGCCTGGATTTCGGCTGCAGGCTTGGCATGAGGTCTCTCGAAGGCCGAGAGGATTTCAGGCGCTACTGGGAAAGCGCCGTGGAGGTGCCCGGTCCCGCCACCGAGGTCCTGGGCGCGGCGGCGCGGGAAAACGATCTATACCTTGTTATCGGAGTCATTGAACGGGACGGCGGGACGCTTTACTGCACGGCCCTGTTCTTCTCGCCGGATGGGAAGCTGCTCGGCAAGCACCGCAAACTGATGCCGACAGCGATGGAAAGACTGGTCTGGGGCTTCGGCGACGGTTCGACGATTCCCGTGTTCGATACCCCGATCGGAAAAATGGGGGCTGTGATCTGCTGGGAAAACTACATGCCTCTGCTCAGGATGGCGATGTATTCAAAGGGGATTCAGCTCTATTGCGCCCCGACCGCCGACGACCGCGACACCTGGCTGCCGTCGATGCAGCACATCGCCATGGAAGGCAGGTGCTTTGTCATCACAAGCTGCCAGTACATAAAGCGCGGCGCTTTCCCGAAGGACTACCAGGCAATTCAGGGCGATGATCCCGAAGCCGTTATGATCCGCGGTGGAAGCTGTATCGTGGGCCCGCTCGGCCAGGTTCTCGCCGGCCCCAACTTCGAAGAGGAATGCATCCTCACGGCGGATATAGACCTCGATGACATCGTTCGGGGGAAGTTCGACTTCGACGTCGTCGGGCATTACGCGCGTCCCGATGTCTTCAGGCTCTATGTGAATGAGGCAATTTCCAACCCGGTCGTAACCCGCTGCGACACGCCGCGCGACGTGTTCACCGAACCGGGTGAACTGAAGCAGCAATAGAGACATCCCAGCGCTGGCTCCGGGGGCGGCAGCGGGAGTCACCTTCCCCCTCCATCCGAATTAACGCGCATGTGGTTCCATAAGTAAGGGGAATTGGCCATGGAAGCCATTTCCCCTTTATTCATTCATCTGTCCTCAAATCCCTGCGAATCGACCCGAGCGACCCATGTATCGCGGTCAAGGTGCATACCGCCCTTTTGGGTGCTTGCGCATCGAAAAAGAAGGGCATCAAGTCCCGGCCAGAAGACTGTCAGTTATGCTCTGCGTCTTCTTATCCGTGAATTTGCGTGCTCAAAAATCGACGTTGGTTGGACCTTCCGGCTAAATAGGACTTTGAAAACAAAAATGGACATGGCAAGGTTCGTCCGTGTTGTTTGAGGCCAATCGAACAGTACGGAGGAGGTCCAATGGGTCTTTGTTGAGCTAATTCCCCTGCCCGGCGAAAATCTGTCCTAAACCCGATTATTTTCTTATCCGTTTAGCCCGCATTATTCATGAGTTTCTGTGAGGATGCGTGGAAATCCAAGTATTGACCATATGTTATCTAGGTTTCCTGCCTCAATTTCGACCGACAGCGTGTTATCAGCCCCAAATCGCTTCAAGCCCAGAGCACCGCTTCTTTGTTGGGCTTCGGAGGCAGCCGCTGCCATTCATGAATAATGCGGGTTAGGAAAGTCTTCATCTTCTTTGAGTTTGGCGACAAGGTTATCGACAAAACCTTTCAGTTTTTGTCTTGGCTGTATTTGCGCACGTATTGGAACTCTGTGGTATCGCTTCGAAGAACCCGCTTTACCGTGTTCCTCGACATGTGAACTCTCTGGCGATCTGCCTAATTGACTTTGCGTTCCTGTGGTAGGCAAGGCGCACCTTGCGTATCGTTTCCACCGTCAGCATCTCCTCTGGTAACCCCCTACTTCCTGGTCTCATCCAGGATTGTAGCGGGCGGCTACGGTGGGTCAATTTTGGACGCCGATTTTGCTCAAAGGTGGGTCATTATTGCACGCCGGTTTACAACTTGTTTCTACTGGTAGAAACAACCCCCTTGTTTTTGCTTCTTTTCTGTTAAAAAATACTTGCAATCTAAATTTGAGGACGGTTTCCCAAGGTGGCCACCTCGGGGAGCGCGGCATGAAGAAGGCGGCAGTCCGGTGCCGGAACCATCGGATTTGCCGCCCTTTTTATTGCCCATGTGAGGATGGCGAATGATCTGGATAGGTGCGGACGTGAGGCAACGCCCCTGGCGTTGCCTGTAAAGGGGGAGCGGATAAAGCGCATCAGCGCCGGAGATGGAAGAATGCAAGAGTATATTCAGGGATCAACGCTGCCTCGTCGTATTTCGCTTCTTTCAGAAATTCGCATAGATCTCACAATACGTCTGCCGACGGTAAGGCTTCGCTCTTGCAGCCAAGGAATGTTTTCAACGCGGTTTGGGACCTTCGCCCCCACACCCCACCACTGACTACGTCAGTGGTCAATGCTGTTGAGTTAAGCATTTGAGAGCTTCTCCCTCCTGCCGGAGCACCATTTGTTTGGGGGACGCTTCGAAA
>JAJFVB010000193.1 GCA_021372055.1 Desulfobacteraceae bacterium
CGCAGCTGCGCTGCTCATTTTGGCGCTTGCGGCGGGCCTGACGCGCGTGCGCGTAAGGCCGCGGCAGAAATCCCGAGGGGGCGGCGCGGGGGCAATCATTTCCCCCGCTCTTTGGTGCCCTGAGAGGTATCAACTTGAACGCAACCCTGAAGACAGAAAAAAAGGTTTGCGAATAAGGCGGATTTCTTCCGGGAAAACGGTCTAAGCCTCCGGCCCGGCAGGACCGCGGGAACCGCTTTCATCGAGCTTGCTTTCCGGCAAGGTTTTACCGTAGTGCGTCATGAGGCACTCGGGGCAGATTCCGTGGCTGAACATCACATCGATATGCTCGCGAAAATAGGATTCAACCTGCTGCCAATAGTTGCCGTCCGTGCGTATCCTCTTGCAGTACATGCAAATCGGCAGGATGATCGACCTGAGCTGGTTGACATGAGCCAGAGCAATATCCAGCCTGTGGGTTGCCTCCTTGAGCTCGATTTCATATTTGTCACTGATGATAATGATCTTGTCGAGCCGGCACAATAATTTCTCGTACTCATCCGCAAGAAATTCATAATCCTCGTACGGAACGGATGATTCTCCCGAGTGCCGTGAAAGGCGCTCCTTGATCAGGCTGACAACAGCCGCCTCAGGGCTCTTTGGCTGCATGCTTATTCTAGCCTCCTGTCGGAATTATGTTGAAAGGCAGCTCAAGGTTTTCCCCGAATTCCTCGGCAAGCTCAAGGGCGCGGGAATTTTCCCTGTCGTAAAACCAGTTTATGCTGATGCGCCGTCCGCGGGCGGCACTCTCTTTCAATATGTCGAGAATATCCAGAATGCACTTCACACTGCTGCTGTTCATATACGTCATGTTGACATTTACTTGCAGGGACTGGAGCGTCTCCAGGTTCTGCCTCAGCCACGAAATGAGCGGAGCATAAAACTCAAAGGAATTCTCAGGATAGGACTCTCCTGACAACTCGAGTATCCCCGAAGATGCGCAATAGCATATCTTCGGAGTCGACAGGGTTGCCGCGAGGTCGAGCTTCTCCATGCGCAGTCTCCTCAAATCTCCGCTGTTAGGATAAAAAAGTCAAAAACGTCGTCGATATGCTCTACCACATAAGATAACCTGTTGGAAGCCCTACGAGCCATGTCTATAAGGCCGACTCCGGCCCCCCGGGCTCCCGGGGGATGGGACTTACGGATTCGTTCCTTGTAGAGGCTCTTCAGGCCTTCGTCGTCAAGGCCTTTGATCGTGTCGATCCACCGGGTCACGCCGGCCGTGTCGCTTTTCTCGGTGAGGTTGCCCGAGGTAATGACATAGCGGCCGTCGCGCCTCCCTATGGTCATGATCGCCGAGTCGTGGACCTCCGCCGGATATCCCGTCCTTGAGAGATAATTCTTAACATTTTGCATTTGTTCTATGTAGACGGCAAAAACATCGAGCATCGCGTCCTTGCGGATTTTTTCCCGCTCGAGATGCGTTTTCACCGCCTTCCCGATTTCTTCGATAATACTCTGTGAAAACGGTCCGTTGAAGCAGATCATGATTCCGTTCTTGTTGAATTGCTCTTTTAGCTGTGCCAATTCATGCATCTGTAGAGCCTCCGGACAGAGTGAATCCCAGCAGCAGGATGTCGTCCCGCTGCCTGGTCAAACCACGATAGGCATCCAACTGGAATCTTAAGGCTTCTTCCTGCTCCCGCATGGGCAAATGGCTTATTGAGGCAATCATTTCCCGAAACCGCTGCCGGCCCATTCCGAACCCCCCCGAGGGTCCCGGCTGGTCCAGAATTCCATCCGTTGTAAGATAAAACGCCATGCGGTTCTCCACGACGACCTCATGGCTGGCATATTGGCAATCAACGTCCGATCTGCCGTACCCCAGGGGCTTCCGGTCTCCCTGAATTTCCCGGATTCCCGCACCGTTGGCGCAGTAAAGGGACAAATTGGCCCCCGCAAAGAAGACTCGCCCTTCCGCCGGCAGACACAGGCAAAGGCCGATATCCAGGCCGCTGTCCACGGCCCTTCGCGAAGAGTCGAAGTGGTGAAGCGTATCGCGGATCAGCCGGTTCAATTCACACAGGGCCTTATCCGGGCCTTCCCGGAAAACCTTGTCGGGAATATTGTTGAGAACCGCGTTCACGCTCATTGCTATCAGGGCCCCCGGCACTCCGTGCCCCGTGCAGTCGATGACGGCCAGGACAAACCCGTCGGCGAGGCTCCTGAAATAGTACGAATCGCCTCCGACGATATCCTTCGGCATGTTCAGGAGGGCATACTCGCCCAGGCAGCGTCCGAGGTCCGAGGGGCCGGGCAGAACGGAAGCCTGAACCATCCTGGCGTATTCTATGCTGTCGACCACCTGCTTCTGAGCCTCCCGAAGCTTTTGGTAGGCTTGGCTCAGCTCGGAAGTCCTCTCCGCGACCTTCTGTTCCAGGTTGCCCGTGTAGTCCAGGACCGTGGCCGTGAGGCTGTTGAAAGCCGCCGTCAGGCGCCCCAGTTCATCGTCCCGGGCCACGGGAAGGGAAATGGAGTACTCCCCCCGGGCCACCCGGCCGGTCGCCTCTGTGAGATCGGACAAGGGTTTGAGAACGATTCGCCCCAGCATGAACGCAATGACAAAGGGCATCAGAACAAGAGACAGAACGACGACGATTACGATCGGCAGAAAATCCCCGGTTTTCAGGACCTGGGAGGTGTCCAGCAGCACCACGTTATACCACGAGATTCCCTCCATATACGCCACGGCCGCAATGAAAGTTTTCCGGTTCAGGGTAAGAGGGAATGTCTCGACATCGCTTTTCTTCAGTGCGAGAGCGGCGACAGCGGCCGCCAAGCGCTCCCTTTCCACCGGTTTTTCGAAAAGGGTTTGGAGAGTTGCCTTCTGCGACTCATCCCAGGTGGCTGCGTTGCGCTTCACAAACTCCCGGTTCTCGTGGGCCAGGACCACTCCGTTCCGGTCCGAGATAATAGTGTGTATCCCTTTCTCGGTGGACAGCGCGATCTCATCCATGAACTCGGAGATCGTAATTCCGCTTCCCGCAAATCCCACCTTTGCATCGGTATCGTCTCGCAAAACGGCGTTTATCCTCACCTCGAAATCGTCCGCGGCCGGGAGATAGTCGACGTGCAGCACGTAGGGCTCGGCGTCCTTCAACGCATCATAGAACCACTTGTCCCAGGGTTTTTGCCTGTCCAGGACCGAAACATGGAGCTTCTGCTGCTTCGCATTGTAGACGAAAAGGCTATGGGATACCGTTTGGGCGATAAAGTAATTGGAATCGCGGAATGCCTTCCGGTAGCTTTCAAGCTGGTCGAGAACGGCGCCTTCCGGCTTTGCCATTTCCCGCGACCATTTCCTGATCACCGGGTCATTTGCGAATTTGAGCGCCAGCCCAACCTCACGATCGATTATGGCAAGGATTTTGTTTTTCTGCAAAAGAGCGTGCGTGGCTGCGGACTGAGTTCCGAAATCACGGATTACGGCGGCCACCCCCAGGTAAAACGCGAAATGCGCCAGGACTCCGATTATCAGGTAAGCCGCAACAATGCTGAGGACAAACTTGCCTCTTAGTGTTTTCATTTGGGCGTTGCCATCCCGTACCCTCGTGCGCCCGCGCCGCGCAATTTGGAATCGCCGAGACTCCGGCTTTCGTGAGAATTCGGGGCAGGGCAATGCGGCAGACCGGCGTCCTCCCTGCCGATGAGGCAAACCCGTCCCCTGGGATGTATAACGGCAGGCCGGAGGCGTTTCATTAAGCTTTTCAGCCCGCGGAGCCCCATGCCGGGTTTTGCGCAGGCCGGAATTCAACGCATTTCGGCGCTTCGGAGGCATTCAGTCGAGGAAGGTTCCGCGGAAGCCGGCGGACGAAGGGGTGCCGCCTACCTTTCCGGACTCTTGCAGGGCCTAGCAGAGGAGATGTTCGTTGCCCAAGCGGACGCGTGTGAGACCCGCGCGTTTTGCCGCCTCCAGGCACCTGCGGGCAAGGTCGGTGGACGTGGTCGGAGAATCGTCCATGAGAAATTGCGGGGCGAAAGCGAGCAGGGCATAGGGAATGTCCGGGTTGATCCGTGCAATGAATGAGGCCAGCCCGTAGATCTCGTCTTCATCGATATAGCCGGGAACCAAAGGCGTGCTCGCAACCAGCGGGGGCGGCGATTTTCGCTCGGATACCCAGTCCGCGACCCTTGCGAAATTCTCGAGCACCTTTTCGTTGCCCCATCCGCAAAGCGCCCGATGCGTACCGGGGTTCCACGTCTTCAGGTCTATCTTGACGCAGCCGCCGGATTCGAGGGAAAGCGCTGTCATCTTCTTGAGCCAAACCGGGTTCATAGTGCCGTTGGTTTCCCAGCAGATGCGAAGGATTTTCCCGGAGCGTTTCTCCTGGGCAGCCTTGGCAAGGCGGAACGCGAAAGGCAGTTGCGGGCCGGGATCTCCCCCGAAAAAACAGATGCAGCTCGTATTGACGTTTACGGCGTCGACAAGCGTGCCAAGGCCCGTCCAACGCGGCGAAAGCTGGTTTTTCTTAAACGACCAGTTCTGGCAATAGAGGCAGTTGAAATTGCAGGCTTCGAAGAAAACGGCCAGGTTGTAGTATCCGACTTCCGGCCCGGAATCGTATGCGTATTGGGGAAACCCGGCCCCGGTGCCGCCCGGGCAAACCCAGTCGGCCACGCAGTTCGTGGGCAGGGGATCATAGTAATGAGTCAACAGCGCCCGGGTTCTGCCGTCGTTTCTCAGGCTGGAACGGCCGCCGTTGCGGATACCGCAGTAGCCTTTCTGGCTGGGGCCCAGCCTGCATCCCAGAAAGCAGAGCTTGCACTCGGTGCCGTCAGGATTTGCGGCGGGCCTGGTCGGCAGGCCGAACATCTCCCGGGACTCGGCATGAACCTTTTCAATCCGGATTCTGCTCTCGTCGGGCCGGGTCCGAACGCAAGTCGGGCAAACACCTATGCGTGTCGAGATATCCTTCAACGTTTCGCCGCAAACACCGCACCTGGTGCTTCCCTTCTTTGACGTGCCTCTATAAATCATCGGGTATTTCCAAAACGAGGGCGGCTGTTTCAGCAGATCCGCGGAAGTTGTTCGCCGCGCAGCATATCGACGATGCGATGCCCGCCGATGCGCGTCCGAAGAAAAACCCTGCCGGGATTTTCCGACAGGACTTCTCCGACCCGGCATGCGCTGCGTCCGAGCGGATGGGACCTCATGGCCGCAAGTACCGCGTCCGCGCCCTCCGGGGGTACGATCACGAGCACCTTGCCTTCGTTTGCAACGTAGAGCGGATCCAGCCCCAGAAGTTCGCATGCACCGGCTACGTCTTCGCGAACCGGGAGGTTTTCCTCGAAGAGCCGTATGCCGGTTGAGGATTGCACCGCTATTTCGTTCAGTGTGGTCGCCACGCCGCCGCGAGTGGGGTCCCTCAGAACATGAATTCCGGGATGCGCGCCCAGCATTTGCGCAATGAGACCGTTTAGTGCGGCGGAGTCGCTCATGATTTCATTTTCGAACGCAAGACCCTCCCGCTTGCACAGGACGGCCATGCCATGATCGCCGATGGTTCCGTTTATGAGCACCGCGTCGCCGGGTCTGGCGTTCCGGCCCCCAATGTTGATTCCCGGAGGCACGATCCCGACACCGGCGGTGTTTATGAAAAGCTTGTCCGCCTTGCCGCGCGGCACCACCTTGGTGTCCCCGGCGATGACCTGTACGGAGGCCTCACGAGCCGCCCCGGCCATCGATTCGACAACGCGTCCGAGGTCGGACACCGGGAGCCCCTCTTCCAGGATGAAACCCGCGGTCAAATAGAGCGGAGTTGCGCCGCACATCGCAAGGTCGTTGACGGTCCCGTGCACGGCGAGGCTTCCGATGTTTCCCCCGGGGAAAAAGACGGGATCGACGACATAGGAATCCGTTGTCATGGCGAGCCGTCCGCCCTGGATTTCGAACACCGCGCTGTCGTTCCCTTCGAGAAGCATCCGGTTGGCGAGGGCCTTTACGAAAAGCCCTTCGATGAGTTCGTGCATCGCCCGCCCGCCACTGCCCTGGTCGAGCTGAATGAGTCCTGATTCCATGAATTGTCCCGTGACCGCAGGTCGCTATGTGTTCGAAAGGCTCCGAATTCCTTTTCGCATCAAACCCGTGCATCTTGCTGCTGCCAGGATGCTTAACATGAAAAACCGCATCGGGCGAGGGGCAAAAACCTCAATCC